>NZ_WMEU01000007.1 GCF_009856295.1 Pontibacillus yanchengensis
TCGATCCACAACAATCACCCCGAAGGGATCATGTTGCTTCACGCGCTCGACTTGCATGTATTAGGCACGCCGCCAGCGTTCGTCCTGAGCCAGGATCAAACTCTCCATAAAATGAAGAAGTTCGCCTTTGCATCATTCAAAATGATTACTGGCTAATTCGTTAAAAAATTAACAGGTTGTTTACAAGTTGTTTTGTTCAGTTTTCAAAGATCAAACGTTCTTAACTGGTGGGCCTGAGTGGACTTGAACCACCGACCTCACGCTTATCAGGCGTGCGCTCTAACCAACTGAGCTACAGGCCCATAATGTTAATGGAGCGGGTGATGGGAATCGAACCCACGACATCAGCTTGGAAGGCTGAGGTTTTACCACTAAACTACACCCGCATATAAGATTTTCGCTGGTCGGGAAGACAGGATTCGAACCTGCGACCCCATGGTCCCAAACCATGTGCTCTACCAAGCTGAGCTACTTCCCGTATAATGGTGCGCCCGAGAGGAGTCGAACCCCTAGCCTTCTGATCCGTAGTCAGACGCTCTATCCAATTGAGCTACGGGCGCTTGTTGAAGCGACATATTTCATAATACCATTTCACCGTTAGCTTTGCAATGGTTTTTTTATTTTTTCTGTAACTTCTTTATGGTGCGGTCGAGAGGACTTGAACCTCCACGGGGTAAACCCCCACTAGGCCCTCAACCTAGCGCGTCTGCCATTCCGCCACGACCGCTCAATATCAAATTGAGCAAAATAAAATGCCGTGTTAGTCACAGCAATAATCCCACAGCATAAAAGCGTTACTTTTAAAATGGTGCGGGTGGAGGGACTTGAACCCCCACGTCGAGAGACACTAGATCCTAAGTCTAGCGCGTCTGCCAATTCCGCCACACCCGCAAAGTGTGATTATAGTGGTGAGCCATGGAGGATTCGAACCTCCGACCCTCTGATTAAAAGTCAGATGCTCTACCAACTGAGCTAATGGCTCTTCTTGGCTGGGCCAGCTGGATTCGAACCAGCGCATCACGGTACCAAAAACCGATGCCTTACCGCTTGGCTATGGCCCAAAAATGGCGGTCCGGACGGGACTCGAACCCGCGACCTCCTGCGTGACAGGCAGGCATTCTAACCAACTGAACTACCGGACCTTTTTCAAGAAAAGTAAATTAAGTAAAATGACCCGTACGGGACTCGAACCCGTGTTACTGCCGTGAAAGGGCAGTGTCTTAACCGCTTGACCAACGGGCCAAAAATAAAATGGCGGAGAAGGAGGGATTTGAACCCTCGCGCCGCTTACGCGACCTACACCCTTAGCAGGGGCGCCTCTTCAGCCACTTGAGTACTTCTCCATTGGCTCCAACGGCAGGATTCGAACCTGCGACCGATCGGTTAACAGCCGATAGCTCTACCTCTGAGCTACGTTGGAATATGTTTGAACGTCTTTGTTATATCATCTCCAAATCAAGGAGCGACAATTTATAATGTTACCAGAAAGCAATCGGCAATGCAAGTGCTCTTTTCAACTTTTTTTAAAGAGTTTTAAAAAGCTATTTACCGCTTGAATTAACTTGCGACGTAAAAAATCTTACAACAGCAATTGCTCTATGTCAAATGATTTTCAATAAAAAATCATTTCTTTTTTTATTAAGCTCTCCGTTTTTTTGACGGCTATAATAATTTAACACGGTTACCACACGTAGTCAATATATCACTTAATCTTTTTTAACTTTCCTTTACATTTTCCACATCTATATTTCTGCGTATTTACTCTTCTCTGCCTTTTAAAAACTACTTCACATCTCTCACAACGGTACTCGTGAATGTCTCTCATTTCTTTCGAAGGTAAAGGAGTGCAAAATCGCGGGGAGTCTGTTTTCTTTAGTAATGCTCGAAACGATGGATCTCGATGCTGATATCCTTTTCCTTCAATATGTAAGTGGTAATGGCAAAGCTCATGTTTGATAATGCCTTCAAATTCTTTCTCGCCTAATTCGGTTAAATACTTCGGATTTAATTCTATCCTTCTTACCCTCGGAAGATACCTACCACCTGTTGTTCTCAATCGATTATTCATAACCACCTCATCTAAGAAAGGTTTATCGAACCACTCTTCCGACACTTGATTTACCCATTGTCGCAATTTATAGGCTTCCATTTTCACACATCCTCATTCACGTATAGGCATTTGTTTACATATCCTAAATTAACCCGAACCTATATTGTTTTCAAGAAAACTATATAAATAGATAATAAACCCAGTTGCCCATACACTCTCTTCCTTGTATATCTTCAAAATTTAATACGTGCATGGAAAGGTGGATATATCATGCCTAACTGGTTACAAAGTCAATTAATGAAGGCATACTATAAAAAAGATAAATACCAGATCAAAGTTTTAAATCAATGCTGGTATTTTTATAGAAAAAAACACTGCTCGTAAGCAGTGCTCTTTTCTAGTTATTCAGATGGATTTAACATCGATAGTGCTATACGTCCTTTATGAACATCTACATCCTCTACCCAAACCGTAACAACATCTCCTACCCCAACGACATCAAGAGGGTGTTTGATGAACCGTTTAGCTAGCTTTGATATATGGACCAGGCCATCCTGTTTCACGCCAATATCCACAAACACACCAAAATCGACTACGTTTCTAACCGTCCCTTGAAGTTCCATTCCTTGCTTTAAATCTTCCATAGACAAAACGTCTTTCTTAAGCAATGGCTTAGGTAGGTCATCCCTTGGGTCTCGACCAGGCTGCACTAAAGACTTAATAATATCCTGTAACGTAGGCACACCTATATCCAACTGTTCAGCCGTTTGATGGACATCTAAATTCTTCAACTTCTGCTCGAGTTGGTCTGTCCCTAAATCATCCGTAGAACAACCTACCATCTTTAGCAATTGCTTCGTCGCTTGATAGCTCTCTGGATGAATGGGGGTGCGATCCAATGGCTCTTCCCCGTCAGGAATACGTAAGAAGCCAATACTTTGTTCATACGTTTTAGCGCCCAGGCGAGGAATCTTTTTAAGTTGTTTTCGATTTGTGAACTTACCTTGTTCTTCTCTAGCTCTTACAACGTTTGTTGCCACCGCCTTACTGAGTCCTGAAACGTATTGCAACAAGGATGGGGAAGCTGTATTTGCATTAACGCCGACTTGGTTAACAACTGTTTCAACGACGAAAGTTAACGAATCATTTAATTTCTTTTGACTAACATCGTGTTGATATTGTCCGACCCCAATGGATTTCGGATCAATCTTAACTAGTTCTGCTAATGGGTCTTGGACACGCCTTGCGATGGATATAGCACTTCTTTCCTCAACCTGTAAATCAGGAAACTCTTCACGTGCTAAAGGGGATGCAGAATATACACTTGCCCCCGCTTCATTTACAATCATGTAAGCAATATCTAATTTATGCTTTTGGATTAATTCAGCAACAAATTGCTCTGTCTCTCTTGAAGCTGTTCCGTTTCCAATTGCGACTAGCTGGATTGGGTGTTGCTCAATCAACCCTAGTATTGTATCTTCTGCCCCGGCTTTGTCATTTTTCGGAGGAGTTGGATAGACAACTTTAATAGCATGGACCTTCCCCGTTTCATCTACCACCGTTAATTTGCAACCCGTACGGTAGGCCGGGTCCACCCCTAGGACCATCTTTTCTTTTAATGGCGGCTGCAGCAACAGATTTTTCACATTTTGAGAAAAAACATCTATTGCTTTTTCTTCAGCTACTTCAGACAGAGAGTTACGAATTTCGCGTTCAATAGATGGTTGAATTAAGCGTTTATAGGCATCTTCAATAGCGTCTACAAATAGTTGTTTTTGTTTTGATTCTCCATCTTTGACTACCTTCTTTTTCAGATAGTCTAATACGAGCTCTGTTGGTGGTAGAACACTTACTTTTAAGATGCCCTCTTTTTCCCCACGATTCACAGCTAATACACGGTGCGAAGCAATGGCACGAATGGGTTCTTGATAATCATAATACATCTCAAAAACGCCTTTTTCGTCTTTTTCTTGATCTTTTGCTTTTGCTTCTGTTTTAATGCTTCCATTTTCAAAAGTCTTCTTCCGAATATATTCACGATAGGATGGCTCATCTGATATCCATTCTGCCAAAATGTCATTTACGCCTTGCAAGACACCTTCTACAGTATGTAGTTCTTGCTCTTCCGATACATATGAAGCAGCTTCTTCGTCTAGCTTTACATTCTCATGATTCCATAAAGCAAGAGCCAGTGGTTCTAGACCTCTTTCCTTTGCTACTGTCGCTCTTGTTCTCCGCTTTTGCTTATAGGGACGATAAAGGTCCTCTACCTTCTGAAGTTGCTGAGCCTGAAGGATATCTTGTTTCAACTCGTCTGTCAGCTTTCCTTGCTCTTCAATTAAGCGAAGAACTTCTTCTTTTCGATTAGAGAGATTTAATCCATACTCCCATTTCTCCTGGATTGTATGAATTTGAACTTCATCTAATCCACCTGTTTGTTCTTTTCGATACCGAGCGATAAAAGGAACGGTATTCCCCTCATTCAATAATGAGATGACTTGTTCAATAAGCGAAGATTTTATTTCCGTTTCTTTCATAACCCATTGAACAATCTGTGTATGATCACTACTCAAAGCATTTCCTCCTATTCCATTGCATATCGATTCATTTATTCCATTTAACATTTCTATATTGACTTCCTTAAAGTATACCAAAACTACTTTCAAACTTCATGTTGGTATTCAAAAACCATCGTGCCATTTTCATGTAAACTATCGTAATTAAAACTTTTCTAAGCATAAATCATGCAAGAACCAAAATGTATATTTCTTTACTGCACAAAAAACCTTGCCCCTTTTAGTAAAAGGTAGCAAGGCCTAATTTCCGTTATATTTAATCGCAATAAACGTCGTATCATCATCGTTCACTTTAGCTTGCTGTTGTTTAAAGGATTCCATAATGTAATTGAGGTTTTGAGAGACAAATGTTTTAGAAGAAAGGGTACGCTCATTTACTCCATCTGAAAACATGAAGAATAAGGAGCCAGGGGTTAGTTCGTCTTGTGTAACCCTGTAAGGACGAGGATATCCAGAGAGGTATCCTGCGGAAGGAATGTTACGTTTTTTCTTTCCGTCCGAAGACATCATAATGATACCTATATTACCAATCGAAGTAAATGAATACCATTTTTCTGCAAAGTGAATACGGAGTATCCCTAATACAGCTCCCCTTTTATCACTAAGTGCCTCATTGCATTTTGAAATAATGGTATCAATGGGATTATCCATATGATGCTGAATGACGTCCATTACAGCCTGAGAGCTTTCCAGGGCATATTCTCCACTCCCCAAACCATCTGCTAACGCACAAATAAATTCTTCGTCTGTTTCTTTGTAAAAGTAGCTATCACCGCAATAATAGTTACCTTTTTTTGGTTCCTGATGAACGCTGAGCTCTACTTTGTTTTCACCCATCAATAGTATGCCTCCGCATTGTCACCTTGTAGAGCTTCGCGTAATTTACGTAAAGCGCGACGTTGGAGACGGGAAACATGCATCTGAGAAATACCCAACTGCTCACCGGTATCTTTTTGGCTCATATTTTCAAAATATGTGCATTTCAGTATTTCTTGCTCTCTCTCAGAAAGGATAGGAAGCACTTTCTCCAGAAGCATTTGTTGATCAATTTGGTCATATCCTTTATCTTGATTACCAATCAAATCAAGAATCGTAACCGTACTACCATCAGAATCTGCTTCAATTTTTCGATCAACAGATAATGCTTTATAACTCTTACCCATTTCCATTGTTTCTAATACGTCTTCCTCAGAAACATCAAGGTAATCCGCTATTTCTACAACAGAAGGGGATCGTTGCATCTCAGTAGTTAAGTCTTCATTGGCTTTTTTAATCTTCGGACCTAATTCTTTTATTCGACGAGGAACGTGTACGCTCCATGTTTTATCCCGAATAAAACGCTTAATTTCACCAATGATGGTTGGGATTGCGAAGGACTCAAATGACTTGCCATAAGAAGGATCATATCGACGGATAGCTGCCAATAATCCCAACATACCTACTTGTACAAGATCTTCGTGTATAGAACTATTTTTAGAATACTTTTTTGCTATAGACTGGACGAGGTCTTCATACTGGAGTACAATCTTTTCTTGCACTTCTTCATCTTCAGGGTGTTCCTGGAGATGCTTTATCCATTCATAAACCTCACCATCACGTCTATTGTGTGGTTGAGATTTGGTCGCCATTGAGCCCCACCTCATTTTCATGGAGATATTTCGTCATAAGTACGATTACGCCATATTTATTATTGATTTCAACCTTATCCATCAGGGCATCGATTAAAAAGAGTCCAAACCCACCTTCCCTTAATTCTTCTATAGAGTCATCTTCTTTGTATGGGCCAATGTCTTCTTTAACCTTATTTAAATCAAAGCTTCCACCATGGTCAGCTACCATAACTTCCAGGCGATCTTCATAAACACCAAAACCAATCGTGATTTCACCTTCGCCTGTTTCGTTATATGCATGTTTCACGCCGTTGGTAATCGCTTCTGAAATAGAAACTTTTAAATCTTCAATATCATCATAAGAAAAACCCATTCGGTTAGCGATTCCAGAGATACTAAGACGAACCACTCCCACATATTCTGGTTTTGCCGGTACTTTTACTTCAACAAAATCAAATGTCTCGGTCATTACATTCCACCTCGTACTGTAGAATCTGTTTCAATATCAATTATTTCAGTTAAGCCTGTAATTTTGAATAAACGATATACACGCTCTTGTAGTTGAATTAATTTAAGATTTCCACCGTATTCTTTCGTTGATTTTAGCGCACTGATAAATACACCTAAACCAGTACTATCCATGTACGTAACTTGCTGTAAATCCACTACAACTGCAGCTTCAGCATCTTGTGTTAGTGGGAGTACCGTTTCTTTTAATTTAGGTGCTGTATAAGCATCAATTTCACCGGAAAGTGAAACGTATTTATTATTCCCTTCGTGATCAACATCAATGTTTAAGTTCATTAGGAACAGAACCTCCTACTCTCGAAATAGTATATTCCACTTATGAGAATTACCCTTTTTGAAATGTGATTAAACTTCTCTTCGTAAAATAATCATTGTAAAGTCATCACGTAATTGAAAGTCCTGTAATCTTTCAAAATGACGATAGACTTGATCCGTGATTTCTTGGGCAGATAAGTGTTTGTATTGGTGAATCACATCTGAAATTTCATCCCGTTCAATGAAACGGTCCCCTGTTCGACATTCTGTTACTCCATCCGTTAACAGAATAATCATATCCCCAACATCCAGATGCTGAGTATATTGTTGGTACTTCACACTACGATCGACACCTAAAACAAGCCCTTCCGCTTCTATATCATGGAAGGAATCATTTTTGGCGGAGTAATAAAACCCAGGCTCATGACCAGCAGAAGAGTAGTTAAATTCCTGTGATTCAGGGTCATATAAACCATAAAACATAGTTACAAACATACTTGGATCTACGTTACGTTCAACAACTCGATTCATACCTTCTAATATGACACCAGGTTCCATTCGACTGTCTGGAAAACTATCCATGGAGTACTTAATCATCGACATACATAATGCAGCCGGAACTCCCTTCCCAATAACATCAGCTACCGCAATTCCGAGTGATCCCTCTTGGTCTTTAACAAAGTGGTAATAATCACCATTCATTTGTTTAGCTGGTGTACTAATTGCACCTACATCCAGTTCGTTCATTCCAGGCTTTGTCGTAGAGAGTAGAGTCTGCTGCATATTAGCCGCTACGGAAATTTCAGACTGAAGCTCTAATTGTTTTTCACGTAGAGCCTGATACTCTTGATATGCTAGTCCATAAGAAATCATTGTTTCTAATAAAAAATTCAAGGAACTTTGAATATTTGAAGGAATATCAGGGTACAACTCCAATAAGGCTTCAATATGAACATTAATGATCTCGTCTGGTGTTATATTCTGTTGAATAGATTGTTTACTAAATTGCTCTGCACGATAAAGAGCTTGTTCATTTTGTGTTTCAATATACTGTTTCAATAAGTCTTTATAGCTTTCCAAATCAAGCTTCAAGGTACTCATCCATTGTTCCCCCTCTTAACGGAGCCATTTAACTACGTTTACTTCAGTTCCTTCCCCCTGCCTTGATATCACATCAAATTCATCCATTAAACGTTTCACACCTGGAAGTCCCGCTCCAAGACCACCTGATGTTGAGAAACCATCTTCCATCACTTGCGTTACATCGCGTATCCCTGGACCTTCATCGATGGCAATAATACGCAAGCCTTTTTCATTAAGGTTTTCTATTGTTTCAAAACATACTTTTCCAGTTCCAGCATACAAATAAATATTTCTCGCCAATTCAGAAATGGCTGTAGCAATTCGAGCTTGGTCTACTGTCCCAAACCCTATCTTCTTTGAAATATCTCGCCCTAACTGCCGAGCGCCTACAATGTCCCATTCCTTTTTAATATTCACACAGGATTGAAAGTCCATGCACTAGTCCTCCAATTCCTGACGAAGTTTAATCAACCCTTGTTCTAAGTCTAGTGCCGTTGGTACATCCTGGAGATGAATGCCAAGGTCAATTAAAGTCATGGCCACTGCTGGTTGTATGCCGGTGAGGACTACTTTTGCACCCATTAAGTCTGACATGGAAACAACATCCCCTAATACTTTTGCAATAAAGGAATCAATAATATCAACCGAGGTTAGATCAATAACCACCCCTGTTGCTCCACTCTCATGGATCTTATTAAGTAAATCTTCTTGGAATTGTATGGCTGTTTGATCATCAAGATCTATTTGTATAGAAATCAAAAGGTAATTGTGAAGTTTTAAAATTGGTACTCTCATCTTGTTCACTCCCCGTCTAAAGAGTCGATTAGCTCTTCTATGTCTTTTTGTTGACCTTCTAGTCCAACAATTTTTCGATTGGTTAATTCAAGCGCTGATTCGAATCCTTTTCTTAAGGAACTCTTTGTTGGGAATTTGCTTAAATCAATTCCTAAATTCACAATCGTTTGAGCAATTTCTGGCCTAATCCCTACAAGTATACATGTGGAACCTACTAACCGTACTGCTTCAGCAGCTTGGATAATATGATGAGCTACCATTGTATCTACAACAGGAACTCCAGTAATATCAATCAACACTACTTCAGAATGGTGTTTGATTACACCATCTAAGAGGTTTTCCATAATTTGTTTAGCTCTATCGGTATCAATTGTTCCAATTAAAGGCATAACTGTGATGTTTTCCATTACTGGAATTAAGGGCGCTGATAATTCTTGGAGGGCTACCTTTTGAAGTGAAACAATATTCTCCCAACTACCAGAATATTCGTTCACTAACTGGTTAATAATGGGGTCGACCCATTCATCTACTTTGGAGAGGATTTCAGAAAAGTAATTTGTATCTACTCTTGTTGACTGACTTAAAATATAATTGATCGTTACTCTTCGAAATGCCTGCATACCGTCCGTTAGATAGCTTAACGGCCATCCTAAATTAATAAGACGCTCTGCGAAGCCTTCGATATCATTTGTTAACCCTTGCTTTTCCAAACTAGAAAATATAACATTTACAAATTCTCGATTTGTACTCTCAAATAATTCGCCTGAAATGGTGGATGTATAATCATGTTTGCGGTTTTTTTCAATTTCTTCTAACCACATCCGTACTATATCATCACTATTGTTTAGAACAATTTCTTTTAAGTTTGCTTCCACGCAAGAAACCCCCCTGTTCATCTAAAATATCGCACTATATCATATCTATTGTCACACTTTCACTTATGTAACGTAAACCTACATGCGCTATATTTATAAAATAATATTATACTTACCACTCTATCACCAAGATACAAAAACAGCCAATAATAAACACAAAAAAATACACGATGATTACACTTCCCTAATAAAGGTGTTTTTTGGCTTTGATTTTTAGGTAGTTGTTGCTTATTGTTCAAATGAAGTGATAAAGAGGGGATTAAATGAAACACACAAGGCTTTTAAGTAAAAAAATAAAGCTACTCGCTTGTTGAGTAGCTTTTTTTCTAAAAGTCAATGAGCCCAAGGCTGATTTGTAATGCTTCGTCAACTCTCCCCATCATCGTTTCATCAAGGTGAGTAATTTTATCTGTCAGTCTTTGTTTATCGATTGTTCTGATTTGCTCTAGTAAGATAACAGAATCTCTTTCGAATCCGTACTTTTCTGCATCAATTTCGACATGTGTTGGTAATTTAGCTTTTTGTATTTGCGCTGTTATGGCCGCCACAATAACTGTGGGGCTAAATCGGTTACCGATATCATTCTGAAGGATTAAGACTGGGCGGACGCCTCCTTGCTCAGAACCTACGACCGGTGATAGATCGGCAAAGTAAACGTCGCCTCTTTTCACGATCAAATCCTTACACCCCACTCACTAAGCGTTCACAGGTTGTTTCTGCCTCCTCTTCAGCTTGAAAAGCTTCTGAAGCAATGTTTAAGTTTATCTTGGCCATCTCCATGTAACCCTGGCGCATTGTTTCTCTAATGTGGCGTTTTTTACGCTCACGCAAATACATTTTTGTCGCTTGATAAATAAAGTCGCTCCGATCACCATTTTCAAGTTGTACCATGCCATCTAGTTCATTTAATAAATGCTGTGGCAATTTAACTACGATTTCTTGTGAACTTTCGGACACAAAAATGCACCTCCACCATCAACTAAACACCATTTAATCGATTAATTCTAAGTTTATCATACCACTGAAAAAGGGGGTTTGCAAAGGCTCTTAACATATTTTATACCAAATTACGTTTTTTTCTGTCATTTTCAGGGTATCCCGCTCGAATTTTATCTATTCCATTTCTTCAATAGAAAGGGAGTTTTCAATTTCGATAATATTTTCATCTTTTACGTAAATCCTTGGAACCCGATAGCTAATGAGACAAGGAATTTCATAGTTAATGGTATCGACATAGTTTGCAACTTCATCCATCTCAATTTCTTCAGACCCCTGCTTCCCAATCAACGTCACCTTGGTCCCTACTGGATAGTGTTGGTCTAACTTAATCATAAATTGATCCATGCATATCTTCCCTACAATCGGCACTCTTTTACCATTGACTAAAACATCCATCCCCTGTAGCTTTCGAATCCATCCATCAGCATACCCTAGAGGAACTGTCCCAATCCATTCCTGTCCTTTAGTCGTGTAATCCGCTCCATAACTAATTGACTCTCCTTCAGGTAACTCTTTCACATGAATCAATTGACTATGCAATGAAAAAGCAGGTTGTAACGGAATTGGATCTATGGCCTTTACATCTGATGAAGGGTATAACCCATACATCCCTATGCCAAAACGAACCATTTGATGCATTTGGTCTGGAAATCTCATGCTAGCAGCGCTATTTCCTGTATGAATAGAAACAGGCTGACTCCATAACCGTTGAAATTCTTCCAACAGCTCTTCAAAACGAGCTTGCTGTTTTTCAAAGTAGCTCACATCTTCCTCATCAGCTGTAGAGAAATGAGTAAATACTCCGTCAAGCTTCAATCTACTATCCGTAAACTCTTGCAATACTGCCTGTAAGTCCTCTTTAGTACGAATGCCTATTCTCCCCATTCCAGTATCCCATTTTATATGGAGCGAAATGGGTTCCGTAAACGACTGCCTCTTCACTTCTTCAAGCCAATCTTTCTGAAATACCGTTACACTGATATCATGCTTTGCAGCGAGATGGACATCTTGAGGGCGTATCCATCCCATTACTAAAATGGGAGCTTCAACACCTTCTTCTCGAAGCTTCAATGCCTCATCCAGTAAAGAAACAGCTAATGCCTGAGCACCAGCTTCTAAAGCAGCGTGCGCTACTTGGATATCCCCGTGCCCATAAGCGTTTGCTTTTACCACTGCGTATATACCTGTTTGTTTTCGTAAGTTTTGCTGTAATCGCTGGATATTATCTTTAATCGAATCTAAACGAACTTCTACCCAGGAATCTCTATAATACGTTTCGATAGACAACCAAGATCCCCTCTCCACTTCCATGCTCTATTTATTATTATTATTCATTGTGGGGAAAAGCATGTCAATAAAAACTAAGGAGAGAGTGATTGTGAACAAAAAATAAAAGCAGACTCATGATTCTGTGCTTGAGTCTGCTAGAGTTGTTCATACTATTATTTAACTACTGTACCTTGTACGGATTGTGCGATGTGAATCATTTCTTCCTTCGTCAAATCTTTACTTGCCAAGGTAAAGTCCATCCCTGAATGAGACCATTCAAGTGTAGAATTGGACCATGCGCCTACTGTATAACCAAGATTTACTGGTTCACCTTCAACTGCCACTGGAACAGATGCACTAGCAGGCAATGTTTCAAACGACTCTTGAATTAGCGTATAGGACTTATCACCTTTGAAGGTAAGGATTACACGCTTGCCATTGTCAGTGTCCACTTCCTTCTTCTCTTCTAGTTCAGCATTTCCAACTGTTGCTTCAGGATATAGTACTGTAAACGTAGCTTCTTCTTGATTTGCCATGACTGGAACGCCAAGCACTCCACTTGTCATATTTTTCTCTGTTGTAAATGCATCATCACTAAAGGTTGGATTTAGTTCAAAAGAAGTAAATTGAACTTCTACAACCGGTTTTCTGTCTTTGTCTAATACTTTTACCATCACTGGTGTTAATTCTTTTTTGTCAAAATAAATTTCTTGATAAGGAAGGTTTTTGCTATTTTGATAGTTTGTTTTTGTTTCAAATACATAATAATCTTCTGTTGCTTGGAATTTTGCATCCGAATCTTTCTTCACGTCTGCAACAAGGGAACCGTACAGATAAGGCTGGCTGCTATTTTCTGGCCAATCACTCTGGAATTTAAAGCTTTTATTCAAAGCAGGAGTTAATACGAAAACCCCTTCTTCATTACGAAGAATGATTTGACTGCCTTGTTGATCCTTTTCGTTATTTAGCAACACACGATAGTAATCTTTCTTCTTATGCCAAACGTCAATATTATACTTTTGCGCTTCCTCACCCGTTTGCAAACTCATCGTTGCCTGCGCTTTATACCCTGTCATTTGCTCTAACTTTTTATCTAATGACTTGACGACATCTTCCTTGGATTTTTCGCCACAGGCGGCTAATACAAGAATCAAGGATGCGACAATTAAAAGCCACACTTTTCTTTTCATGATCACAACTCCTTTGTCTCATTTCAATGGACAAAGGGAACGTATTCACCACTATTGAGATAATGCACGATACGTTTGAGCTAGCCCTTCTATTACGTCACTAGCTAGCAAATCATACGTTGAATGCTGATGTTGAACCAATAAATCTGCCGTATAGCCATGAATCCAAGTGCCATTACACAATGCTCTTTCAAGGGATTGGGATTGCATCACCATCGCCAAAAGAATACCTGCCAACACATCACCACTTCCACCCTTGGCCATACCCGGGTTTCCTGTTACAGTCACCCATTGGTTTCCTTGCGGTGTTGTAATGATGGTAAAAGCACCTTTTAACACAATGTATGCCTGAAACTCCTCAGCAAACGCTTTAGAATAAGCAAAGGGCTGATGTAGGAGTTCTGGTATGGATACATTTAATAGAGTAGCCATTTCTCCAGGATGAGGGGTCAATATGGTTGGGTTATGGCGTCCCTTAAGGCTAGAAAGAATCCCTTTAAGTGCATATAACCCATCGGCATCTATGAGTAGAATCCCTTGAGTCTGTTCCAATGCTACTTGTAGAATTGTTTCAGCCCCCGTATGTCTACCCATCCCCATTCCCATCGCAATTGCATCATAAGAAAAATCAACACTGCCTATATCGCTTATATATCCACCTTCTGAAGGAAGAGTGGTATATGTTGCCTCCACAACAGTGGACGCCAGGGCCGTGATATTTTCTTGAACAGTTGCTACAGTCAGTAATCCTGCACCTGCTCGTAATGCAGCACGAGAAGTCATAGCGATTGAGCCAGGCATAGCTACAGCCCCACCAATTACTAACCCCTTACCATGCTTTCCCTTGTGAGAAAAAGCGCCTCGTGTTGGCAATGTAGTGCTCACATCTTGTTTTTTCCAAACCCTTTTTTGAGTCTTCTTGGATTGGATGACAGTAGATGGAAGTCCAATATCGACTACTTCCCATCGACCATAGTAAGCAGCTGTGTGCTCTAGAAAAGCAGACACTTTTGGAAACTGAATGACTATAGTTCGATCCGCTTGTACAGCTTGATCAACTTCCAAACCTTCATCAGCAGGAACACCGCTAGGGAGATCTACAGAAATAACTTCTCCTTCAAATTGATTCACGAAAGAAATGAGCTGATTATATGGAGGGCGTATCGCACCTTTCACCCCGATACCAAGCATTGCATCTACCACAACATCTTTTTCCTTAAGAGCGTGTTCAAGGTTTTCTATTTCCTCATAGCTTATGAATGGAAATCCGCTATTACGGAACACGTCACGATGATAGGCTGCATCCCCTTTGATCTCAGACGGAGAAGCGCACACGATCACCTCAACATCGTACCCTTTCTGTAAAAGTGTCCTGGCTATGACAAAACCATCGCCCCCATTATTACCTTTACCAATCAAAATAGCTATTCGTTTTTGGTCTGATACAAAAAGCTCCATATGATTGGCGACAGCTCTTCCCGCATTCTCCATTAATAGCTTTCCTTCAACACCAATACGTTCAATGGCGTATTGGTCCGTATCGTACATTTCTTGAGCGGTGACAAAATACAATCTCGTTCCCTCCTACCCGCAATAAAATATATGAGACAAACTTTGTGATTATGCAGACTAGCCTGACAAGCTTTTTTAATCCTCCAAAATAACCTGTGCAATAGCATGAGATTGGCTATGAGAAATCGAAACCCAAATGTTGAACTCACAACCATCTACTCTCATCGTTGGAGCGCCTTGTTCACTTCTTAAGATACTAATATCTTGAAAAGAACATGCACTTCCAATCCCAGTCCCCATTGCTTTTGTAAATGCTTCTTTGGCTGCAAAACGCCCAGCAACAAATTCAGCTCGTCTATATGTAGCGCGTATGTTTTGGTATATCGTTACTTCTTCTTCTGTTAACACTCTATTAATGAATCGTTTATTTTTTTCGATTGCAGTAGAAATTCGTTCCACTTCTACTAAATCGATCCCAATTCCTCTAATCATTTCATACCACCTTTTCGTTGAATCTAAGCACATAAGATTTTGTGCAAGTACATAGATTTGATAGGCTATTTATAACATGAATTCGCATCATTCGTTGTATAATGATACTAACTGAAATTTACGATAAGGAGAACTCACTATGTTTTTTCGAACCGAATCGTTTCAACAATTTACTCGATCCTATCCTATTATTACCTTCTTAGTCGGACTTCATCTATTTTTATGGTTGATGACTGATTTTCTCGGCCTACCAATCTTTACACAGCTAGAGCGAACCGCTTTGGGAGTAAACCAGTATATCGCACAAGGTGAGTACTGGCGATTAGTCACACCGATTTTCTTCCATGCGGGTTTTACCCATGCTCTGTTTAATTCATTCTCTCTTGTTCTATTTGGCCCAGCCCTTGAGCAGATGTTAGGAAAAACCAAGTTTATTATAGCCTACCTTGGGGCTGGTATTATCGGCAACGTTGGAACATATTTCTTCGGACCTGATATTTACGCGCACCTTGGAGCCTCTGGAGCCATCTTTGGTTTATTTGGTATTTATTTATACATGATCTATGCTCGCAAAGATTTAATCGACCAAGCAAATGCACAAGTTGTCTTAACGATTGCAGTAATCGGTGTAATTATGACCGTTATTCGACCTGGCATTAATGTCTATGGTCATATGTTCGGCTTACTCGGAGGCGTACTCTTAGCTCCAATCGTTTTAGCTAACGCAAGACCCTATTCCCCATACCGTAACACTCCAACCCGAAAACGTTATACAGATACTGATATTGGCTTTGATCCAAATCGCTGGAATAAGCGTAGAGTCCCATGGAGAAAATTCTTACCGAAGCTCTTGTGGGGTGGGTTGATTATTTTAGTCTTATTAGGGTTATTGGGAAGAATAGTATGAATTAGAATAGAAAAAAGAACACCGACCAGCATATTGTTTGGTCGGTCTTCTTTTTGTAGATTACTGAGACTTATTGGATAATGCTGTTCTTAGACTTGATAAATCTTCTTTAAACGTTTTAACCTCATTTTCGGTTAACGTTTCTTCTCCGTAACGAACTTTTTGGTATAAGGCACCATCTGCATAAGGAGCATCTAGTCGCTCAAACCAATCTTCTATTGTTTCTGATTGCTTTCGTCCAAACCCTTTTTTATGGGCGAACGCTTCAAAATCAAAGAACAGCTGGCGTACAGGCTCATTAGGTTTATCCGTAAACCGACTTAAGGCCATGGAAACAAACAATTGCGGGAAGCATTGGAGCTTATAGCTCCTACCTCTTTCTCTGGCGGGAGTCTCCTTGTTCCACGGCCGCCTTTACTGTTGTTGAGATAACGGAAACATGGCATGGTAGAGTGACAGGAAAGCGAGTTGTTTCCAACAAACCCCTAATCCTCATTAAGTATCGGACCCAACCGATACTATCTCAAATTCAAGTCTTCGAGATTATGCCTCATAGTAACTATGACGATTCTCTATTACGTTCTTTCAACCCTAAAAAATAAAGGCATAAAAGAAGAGGTTGCCTCTATAAAGACAACCTCATTCCTATTGCTATATTTACCTGTAATTTCAAGAACGATTTGTTCGTTCCCACGTCCTTACTTAGCTATTGCTGTTCTGGTTACGTTTTTGCTGGTAATTACGGTTACGTCCACCGTTGTTTTTGTTGTATTGACCTTTTGGTTTATGGTTGCGGTTATAGCCGCCTTTGCCGCCACCTTTTTTACGATCATAGTTACGATTATCATTCTTCTTATTACCTTTTTGCGCTTGTTTTACGCTAATTGGAGATAAAGAAGTTAAGTTTACAGGAACATCTTTACGTTCTTTTGTTAGCATTTTTAGAGCAGCCGCAATGACAGTTGCAGAATCATGTTGAGCTAATAACTCATTTGCTTGTGCATAGTAAGCATCTAAATCCTCTGACTCAATAGACTGCATCATTTTATCGACTACAATTTTTTGTTGGCCTTTGTGAGCTTCATCAGAAGATGGAATAGGTAGACGTTGAATCTTCGTACCCGTTGTCTTCTCAATTAAGTGAAGGTGTGCCATTTCTCTTGGTGTAATAAAGGAAACAGCGTGTCCTTCATTACCTGCACGACCTGTACGACCAATACGGTGAACGTAGCTTTCTGGATCTTGCGGGATGTCAAAGTTGTAAACGTGCGTAACACCTGAAATATCTAGTCCACGTGCAGCTACGTCTGTTGCAACCAATACTTCCACTCCGCCACGTTTAAACTTTTTCAATACAGACATACGTTTACCTTGTGTAAGGTCCCCATGAATGCCTTCTGCACGGAATCCACGAGCACTCAGACCATCTGTTAGTTCATCGACACGTTTCTTTGTACGTCCAAACACAATGGCAAGGTCAGGTACGTGGATATCAAGCAAACGAGTTAAAGTATCAAACTTTTTCCCTTCATTTACTTCTACAAAGAACTGGTCAATCTTATCTACAGTCATTTGCTTGGACTTTAACTTAACAGTTTCAGGCTTCTTCATCATCTTCGTTGCAATCTCATGAATTTCTTTTGGCATGGTTGCAGAGAAGAGTAATGTTTGTCGCTGAAGAGGAATAGCGTTTAATATCGCCTTGATGTCTTCGATAAAGCCCATGTTAAGCATTTCGTCTGCTTCATCCAATACAGTCGTATGAATATTGGATAGGTTGATGGTCTTTCTACGAACGTGATCAAGCAAACGTCCCGGTGTTGCTACGACAATTTGCGGTTGATTCTTCAATTCGCGAATTTGACGCCCCATGTCTGAGCCACCGTAAACAGGTAGTACACGTACACCTTTGTATTGTCCCAATTTGTTTAACTCTGTCGCCACTTGCATCGCAAGCTCACGTGTAGGGGCAATAACTAAACCTTGAGTCTTTTTAAGATCCTGATTGATCTTCTCAATCATTGGAATCCCGAAGGCAGCTGTTTTTCCTGTACCCGTTTGTGCTTGTCCGATGACATCTCTTCCGTCCATCGCGATCGGGATTGTTTGCTCTTGAATTGGGGTAGCCTCTTCAAACCCCATCTCTAGAACTGATTTTAGAACTGATTTGGATAAACCTAATGAATTAAATGTTGTCACTTCTATTTTCTACTCCTTTTCGTTTCCTTTACATTGAAAGAAAAACACGTAAAAAAAGCCATCCTCACAGTTGGAAGAGGGCTCTCGGTACGAATGATTTAAATTTATTTTACCACATCACAGTAAAAACATCAATTCCTATAAGTTTAAAGTACCTTTTCCTTTCTATCAATGATAAAATAAGGAAAAGCTACACATGTGAACGGAGGTGGGTTACTATTGGAAAAACCACCATTTAATCCCTATATAGCAATTGTGATTGGAGTACTTTCCGTCTCCACTGCAGCGGTGTTTGTAAAACTAGCTGATGCAGCCCCTGCTTCTATTATTGCCAATTATCGTTTATTATTCGCAGTTTTATTAATGACTCCATATGTTCTTCTAAAAAACCGACATGAATTCGCAAAAATCACTAAACGAGATTGGTTACTAGCTAGTATATCAGGATTATTTTTAGCCTTCCATTTTATACTATGGTTTGAATCGCTTAATTTCACTTCTGTAGCTAGCTCTGTAGTACTCGTCACCCTTCAACCAATCTTCGCTTTTCTTGGAACGTATCTGTTCTTTAAAGAGCGCTTTACAGTTGGAGCAGTCCTTAGTATGATAATAGCCATTACAGGGAGCACCGTTATTAGTTGGGGTGACTTTCAAATAAGTGGACAGGCGTTTTATGGTGATATGCTAGCCTTACTAGGAGCTGTCATGGTAACAGGTTATTTTTTAGTTGGGCAGAATGTTCGTAAACGGTTGTCTTTAATGACCTATACTTTCCTCGTCTATGGCATTAGCTCATTGACGTTGATTCTATATAATCTTTTAACTCAACAACCATTCGTTGGGTACCCACCTGATCATTGGGGCATTTTCTTGGCTCTTGCTATTATCCCAACCTTCTTTGGACATACATTGTTCAATTGGGTACTAAAATGGGTAAGCACATCGACGATTTCCATGAGCATCGTTTTTGAACCAGTTGGAGCATCAATCCTAGCCTATTTCATCTTAAACGAGACAATATCATGGTCACAATGGCTCGGAGGAACGGTTGTAATATTGGGATTAAGCTTGTTTGTTTTTAGTACATCCCATAAATCAAAAGTTAAAATCACTCACAAACTTGATACGTAAGTTCAAAGGATTTCCATCAAACATGGACCTTAAAATAGAGAAAAGCAGGTGATGTTGTGCATATTCAACTAATAACAGATGGTGGTTCAGACCTTCCACCTCATCTAATCGAAGCCTATAACGTTAAAATTGTACCACTAAATATTCACTTCGGTGAACAACAGTATGTAAGCGGCGTTGACCTAGATATACAAACCTTTTATAAAAAAATGAAGGAAGAAGATGAGCTTCCTCGCTCATCTGCTCCTAGCCCCTATGCATTCTATGAAACCTTTAAAGAAATAGATCCTGAGAATCCTATACTAATGTTAGCTTTATCTAAATCCTTAAGCACCACTCATGATAATGCCATTATGGGTAAGGAGATGCTCCTTGAGGAAGAGCCTGAGCGTACGATTGTTGTATTGAATACCAAAACTGCAACTTCAGGTATGTCATTATTAATAGACGAAGCTGGTAAATGCGTGAAAAATGGTATGGAATTTGAACCACTAGTTGCTCACATGGAAGAACGAATTGAACAAACGACTACGCTATTCATCTTACGTACTGTGGAGAACCTAATTAAAGGCGGTCGACTTGATCGTTTTAAAGGAGCCATTGCTAAAACGTTAAACATTAAGCTGCTCATGAAAGCGACCGATGAGGGAGAAATTGATGTGGCGGAGAAAGTACGAGGAAACAAAAAAGCAATGCGTCGTTTTATAGAACAAATAGGAGAGACGACGACAAACTTTGAAAATAAAGTCATCTCCCTTTCCTATAGCACTACAGAAGATAAAGCCAAAAAACTTCTACAAGAAATGAAAGAACGCTATGCCTTTAAAGATTCCATCCTAATGGAAATGGGTCCTTTATGCGCTACCTACGCTGGAGAAGGCGGCTATGTTATGTCATTTTTTGTAGACTAAAACGGATAATTTAACGGTTAAAGGCTCCTGTTACTTCTAGTCACAGGAGCCTTTTTAAATTGCTTTTGTTATTCCACAATCGTCCTATTATCTTGAATACTTGAGTTCGAGATAATCTGGATTAGAGATATGTTTTCGTTTTGTTAATTAGGAGAAAAGATGGGCCGGGAAATCACTCGCTTTCCTGCGGCCCTACACGATGTAAGATCGTTCGACGTTTTCACACGATATGACGGTTTTAGTCGAACTTCATCTGGATCGATTCGCATCCTAGGGCAAAAATCGTGCCCTTCGATTTTGTGTACCTTTCCTTTACGCAGAATGATACGCTTCATAAGTTGGCTTAGGGGAAAGTAAAGAAAAGATAGCTGCGATAAGTGGGAATATCATCATGATCCAAATAATTTGTTGATATCCTCCAAACCAATCATAAAACAAACCAAAAGGCAGTGGACCAAAGGCTGAGCCTACCACCATAACAGTCTGGGCTAACCCTTTAATACTTCCCAAATATTCTCGCCCAAAGTAGTTAGGCCAAACAATATTTAACACGATACGTTCAAAGCCGTTCACAAGGCCCCACATCACACCATATATGACTGCACCAGTCCACGAACCTACTTGCAATAACACGAGCAGTGCAAAGATATGCCCCACAAATGTAATAGCTAACAAGTAATGCACAGATATACGGTCGACAAGGTATCCAACCAAGAACGTAACTGGGAAACCTACAAACGCCATGAGAGAAAGCACTAGAGCAGCCACCTCTTTTGTAAGGCCCTTCCCTTCTGCAATGGATACCATATGGAACGTAACACCCGTGTTAACTAGAGCAGGAACACTAACACAGAACAATATTAGCCAAAAAGCTCTAGTTTTCATCGCTTCCCGAAGGGTCCAACTCTTCTCATTGATTTCTACATTGGGATTAGCATCCATTTCATCTGAGGACTTCTTTTTAGGATTTCCATCAGGAACTTCTCCAATATCTTTTGGTTGATTCCGTACAAAAAAGTAAACTAGAGGGACAAATACAAGAAGTAAGAGAATTCCCCAGAACAACCAAGCATTTCTCCAACCGAATACGTCGATTAACCATGTGTTAAGTGGCGGTAATAGTGCAGAACTAACAAATCCTCCTACCGCCATCACACTTAATGCTCGTCCTCTCTTTGTAATAAACCATTGCGGAACAAGCGTGTTAGGAATAAGTGTCAGAGATCCTTGACCAAATAAACGAAGCATGAAAAACCCTAAAAACATCATGACAGGGCCTACAAGAAAGCTATTCCAAAAACAAGCCAGGGCCAATAACCCTCCTACAACAGTTAACATAAGCCTTTGCCCAACTCGATCTACAATTCTTCCTACTAAGAACAACGTAAAACCCGCACAAAGCGTAGCAGTGGAATAAAGGCCAGATACAAGCGACCTAGAATACTCAAAATCTTCTATGTAATGCTCTATAAATATAGAGATAGAATATGTTTGCCCAGGGCCTGAGAAAAAGACACTCAATCCCGCAAGAAACACAACCATCCACCCATAATAAAAGGGAGTCCGAACTGGGGGATTCCCTACTGAATCTGGTTGATTCATGGTGACCATCCTTTCTTTATGTATTGATTTGTTCTTGTATTAACTACTTTTGATTGAGCACACGATTACATACCATTAGTTTAATTTTATCACATAAAGAAAAGCTTAAGGTGCCTTACTCTACCCTTGAGAGGCTTAGAATCCTAGAGTATGGGCGCTGTAGCAGGACGTGGCCTTTACATACAACATACACTTGTTGTACTCAATCAAATTTTTATAACATTTTCGATTAAAACAAAAAACCTCTCAGAATCGGAGAGAGGTTTACAATCCTTTCATAAACGAACCAAGCCCTTTAACGAGTGGAGAGAATTGATTAGCTGTATTGGCTACTTGCCCCATTGTCGAAAGCATTTTATCCAAATCCAATTGTCCGTTTTTATCTTGGAAATAATTCATAATCCCTTTTGGAGTAGCTTGTTGATTTTGTTGCGGATATTGCTGTTGCAAAGAATAATATGGATTCCATTGATTTGGTTGAGGGGGCTTAGCAAATTGCTCGTAAGGTGTTTGGAATACTGGTGGCCTTGGCTGCTCTTCTTGTGCAGGTTGATTGGGATATGGTTGAAAAGGTTGTTGTTGGGGATATTCTCCCATACTCATTGGCATAAACGGTTGATCTTGAGGATATTGTTGCGTGAAAGGCATTGGTCCAGGGCCAGGCATCGGCCTCTTTCCATGATATGGTTGGGCATTTCTTTGGTGCATAGGGTGCATAGGGTGCATAGGTTTCCACCTCCACATATTGGCTATTTCACCTATAGCCTATGATATACCTTCAAAAAAAGTGCTTTCCTACCAAGAATAAACTCAGGGCGCCCGTTTAGCGACGTATATGCTGCGGCCTACAGGATGTAGGTCAGTTCGATGTTGCTGCACGATGAAGAGGTTTTAATCGAACCTCCTTCATCACAGAACTTCCCCTTGAATCCTTAGGAGATAAAGGAAACACAAAAACATGCGTGATTCGATATTAACTTATCGTGGGGAAGCGAGGGAAGCATACTATTCGCTGGGCGCTGGCTGGACGTGGCCTCTATAACTTACTTAGTTATGCACAAGCCAACGTTTTTATAATTTCCTAGACAACAAAAAAAGCAAGAAGGAATCTCCTTCTTGCTTTTACTTTAGATTTAATTTTGGTTGCTTAATGTTCTTTGACGAATATAAGAGGAGACCTCATCAATTCCTAAATACTTCTTTAATTTTCTTTTCTGAAAACCTAATACCTGTTGTCCATCAATATAGGTAACAGGGGTCCCATAAACACCCATTTCCTTCATTTCAATATAGAAATCAGCATTTTGAGAGATGTTTTTTTCAGTGAATTCTATATCCCATTCACGAAGAAGTTCAAGTACTTTTGTACAATGAATGCATCTATCACTCGTATAAACCACTACATTATACTCACTCATCGTCCTCCCCCTTTATCCATTATATAGTTCATTTTGCTCATAATAACATGATACAATCCTTTTTCAAAACAATAGTTATCATTTCCCCATGCTCCCCATTAGTCAAACTGCTTTTTTAGAGGTGTAAAACATAATTGGCTTTTTTCCTAAAAAAACCCTAACTCAACAGGAGTTGAGTTAGGGTTTTCTTGCTTTATTGCTAGCTTACTTGGCAAACATTTCTTCAATCTTATGATCACCACTTAAAAGATCAAAGCTTATTCTTTCAAGGTGTGGAACAGTCAATACGTGTGCCAGTACACTGGCTACATCTTCGCGCGGGATCGTTCCTCTTTGATTGATTGTCTCATTTGCATAGACTTTGCCATTACCAGCGTCATTCGTTAGCCCGCCTGGCCTTACAATTGTGTACACCAGGTCTGTATGACGTAAGTACTCATCTGCACGTCCCTTAGCATATAAATAGTGCTTCAAAGCTGAAGGACCTATTTCCGGACGATTGGCTGCAATTGAACTTAGCATGACGTAGCGTTTGACACCAAACTCTCTTGCTAATTCCATTGATTTGATAGCAGCTTCTTGGTCAATAATAATCGTCTTATCAGCCCCGGTATGTGGACCAGAACCTGCGGCGAAAATGACAGCATCTATATTATAAAAGGCCTGACGAAAATCACCTTGTAAATCTGCCAAAACCGTTTGTACATTCCGCTCTTCGAAATAGGGAATTTGGTCCGTGTCCCTAATCATAGCCACAGGGTTATGTCCATATTCTTTCACTTTATCAACGACATGCTTACCTACTTGCCCATGAGCACCAATTACAAGTACATTCATAGCTATACCTCCTTTGGAATTACACTATTATAGAGTTCCCTCCTCCTCACAACAATAAACAATTGAAGGTGTAATGATTCTCCCAAGCAGGAATATAGTAGAACATATCGAAATCATTAAGTATGACTTGTTTGTACAGGAGGTAACTACATGAAAAATGTTTACTTTTTTACAGGTTTTCCAGGTTTCCTTACGAGCTATTTAATCGAGGAATTAATCAAACAGCAAGATTCTATTGGAAAAATTTACCTTCTCATTTTACCTGCAACCAAAACAGAGAGTGAGAAAAAAATTGAAACCATCTCACATAACCATAACGTTTCCAATAACGTATTTGAACTTGTGACCGGTGACATCACGAAAAGGAACATAAACCTAGACTCCTCAACTTCCGATAAAATCCTCTCTACTCTCACCCATGCTTATCACCTTGCAGCTTTATATGATCTATCTGTGCCACTCAAACCAGCATATCAAGTAAATGTACAAGGAACACAGTTCTTAAATGAATGGTTAAGAGGCGCAAAACAATTGCAGCATTACACATATTTTAGTACGGCCTATGTATCAGGAAAGCGTACTGGCGATATATATGAACATGAGCTAGATCACGAATTTGGATTCAAGAATTATTATGAAGCTACGAAATACCAGGCAGAACGGCTAGTACAAGCCGAAAAAGGTCATCTCCCAGTTACAATTATTAGACCAGGTATTGTTGTTGGCCATTCCCAAACAGGCGAAACCGCTAAGTTTGATGGTCCATATTTTTTGTTACACCTTTTTGATCGTCTTAAGTTCCTGCCTTCTATTCCGTATTTCGGCAATGCCAATACGGAAGCTAATTTCGTACCCGTAGACTTTATCACTAAAGCTACTATCTACTTAAGTCATCAACAAAGTACAATTGGACAGACTTATCACTTAACAAATCCAAACCCGAATAAAACACGAGAGGTCTACAAAATGCTAATGGAATCTCTACTTGGACAGTCACCACAATATACTTTACCCATTCATGCTGCCTACGCCTCATTAACAATTATGCCTATAAGAAAGTGGCTAAACATTCAGAAGCAAACGCTCCCTTACTTCACACACGATTGTCACTATGACACCTCTGCCGCTGTACAACAATTACAAAATTCCGATATCACTTGCCCTAACTTTGAAACCGTCATCCCCTCCATCATCAAGTACTACCGCTCACACAAAGACGATGAAGCAAAACGAATCAAGATTGTATAAAGAAAAACGCAAGCGCCCGCTTAGCGACGTATGAGCTGCGGCCCGTACGACGTGGATTGGTTCGATGTTGCTGCGTGACCCAGCGTCGTACAGAGGTGAGGGAAGCACACTAGTCGCTGAACGCTGGAGCTAGACATGGCCCCCTATCCATATTAAGTTATACACAAGCCAACATTTTTATAGTAAGCTAGACACTAAAAAAACCTTGGCACTCTCCTATGAGTTCCAAGGTTTTTCCTTGTAATTACTCTTCTAACAACCACTTTTCATACAATTCTTCCAATTCCTTCTCCAACCGATTTGACTCTTCTTGAGCATTCATTAACTCTTCAACATCCGCCATATGAACCATTTCTTCTTTGGTGTCATTAATTTTCTTTTCTAACGATTGAATCTCTTGTTCATAATCTCTTGTTGTCTCTTTTTTCTTAGCCTGCTTTGAAAAAGAACCTTTCTTAGAAGTATCGTGCATCGACTCTTCTTTTTGTTCTCTTAAAGCCATAAGCTTATGTTTCGTTTCGTCATAACTTCCTTTATAACGGTATAATTTTCCGTCTTCAAGGTAAGCTGTTTCAGAGAAACATTTATTCAGAAAATAACGATCATGGGATACACAGATCACTGTTCCAGAGAACTGATTAATGGCATCCTCCAACACTTCTTGAGAATCAATATCTAAATGATTTGTTGGTTCATCAAGAATAAGCAAATTCACATTTTGGTGCATGAAAATCGCTAGCTTCACTCTCATCTGCTCTCCACCACTCAACTGGTGAATCTTTCTGAAGACGGCATAACCAAAAAACATAAACTTCGCTAAAATTTGCCTAGCCTGTCCCTCTGTCACTCTCACTTCCTCACGAAAATAATCAATCATTCTTAGTGTAGGATCAACTTCAAATAATGGCTCTTGGGGTAAATATCCCAAATGAATGCTAGTTCCTACTTTCACAAAACCATCTGTCGGTTTCTCTTTATTTAAGAGAAGATTCAGCAAGGTCGTTTTCCCTGCACCATTTTTCCCTATAACGGCTAGCCGTTCCTTATATCGCAAATGTAAATCTAATCCTTTTAATACAGGCTTACCGTCGTAATATTTAGCGACATTCTCTGCTACAATGACATCCGTCCCACTTCGCTCTTCTGATGATAGAGATAAATCCATCCGTTTTGGATCTAATACTGGCTTTTCGACTGTTTCCATTTTCTCTAGCGCTTTCTCCATGCTTTTGGCTTTACGGAATAGCTTCTCACTCGGCGGATTGGCTTCATTCGCCCATTGTCTAAGACGTTTAATAGCCTCTTTCATTTTCTTAATACGTTTCTGTTGCTCTTGATAGGCTTTGAACTCGGCTAACAACTTCTCTTCCTTTTGCTGAACATAAGAACTGTAATTGCCCTGATATAGTTCGATTTCACCCTGTTCCAAATCTGCAACCTTCGTCACGACCCGATCAAGAAAATGTCGATCGTGTGAAATGATACATACAGCACCTTCATACTGCTTCAGGTGTTCCTCCAACCATTCAATTGCCTCAATATCCAGATGGTTTGTAGGCTCATCCAGTAGCAAAACATCAGGACTTTCTAACAAAATTCTCGCCAAACCCACCTTCGTCTTTTCCCCACCACTCAACTGATCAAAGCTGTGTTGTAAAAGAGTATGAATGTGTAGACCATGAGCTACTTTATCAATTTGCGACTCTATCTCATACCCGCCAAGACGCATAAATTCTTCTTGTAACTTTCCATACTCCTCAATTGCTTTTTCCATGTAGTCTGGGTCTTGCATTTTCGCTTCTAATTGACTCATAGATTGCTGAATATCCATCAACTCGGCAAAACTATTTCGTAAAAATTCATACACTGTCTTTTCCTCTATCTGAGGTATTTGAGCCAAGTAGCCAATCTTGGTATTTTTCTTTATATATAATTGCCCATCATCCATGGATTCCATCTGGGTTATTAATTTAAATATCGTTGTTTTCCCCGTACCATTTCGCCCAACAAGACCAATTTTGTCGCCAGCTTGTATATCAAAACTTAAATTCTCAAATAATACGTTTCCTGCTAGTATTGTTTTTATATCTTTTAAAGTAATTAACATTTTTGTTCCTCCAAATCATTATTTAAAGAAAAGCCCGAGTCATAACTCTCCAAGCCTTGAGCTTGCCACGACAATAAAAAAAGCACAGAGATCTCTCTAATCTCTGTGCCTCGTCGACATACATCGATAAGAATGATTAGAAAAACCACACGCTTATAGTCGTGTGGCAGTCCGAATCATTCATCGCGTTTTCTTTAGGTTAGATGAGAGATTTCCACACATGGTTACTGATTTAATTGCTTAAAATTGGACAGACGTATCCCGTCGGCAACAAAATCATGCGTTTGCACACGATTAAAATATACAGAATGACAATCAACCATGTGCTTTTCCATGCGTAACATCTCTACATCCACCTCCTTTAATGATTTGATTATTTTTACTATATCATGAAGAAACTGTTCTTTACAATCTATCGTTCCATTTGATCAGCATATACGCCCAGTTTCTTTAACAACGGAATCATTTGTTCCTTTTCTTCCTGTGTTAATCCACCTGTGATTTCTTCAATTTGCTTCCAGTGGTCAGGGAAAATTTCATGTAGCACGTTACGCCCATCCTCTGTAATAGCAGCATACGTAATACGGCGGTCCTTTGGACAAGGCTTCCGTTCTAGTAAGCCTTTCTTTTCAAGCTTATCTACTACATACGTAATACTTCCACTAGCCAAAAGTATTTTATCACCAATTTTTTGGAGTGCTTGGTCACCTTGGTGATACAGCAATTCCAACACACCGAATTCTGTGGGATTTAACCCTTGCGTCCGAATATCTTCCTGTACTCGATCTGAAATAGCTCTATATGCTTTTGATAACACAACAAACAGTTTCAGTGATGGATCTTCTTTCTTTTGATGATAGTTTTGTTCTTCTTGATCCATTTTTCTCAGCCTTTCTATTCAATAACTTCACCTTTCGTATAAACAAAAGTATAGCTAGATTTTCAATATACTGTCAAACCCCTAGAGAACCCTGGAATGTCTTCTTAATGATATTTATTTTTTCCGTCATGTGTACCTGTCTTACAAAAGTCTCGATGGGTGGGTTTTCTCTAGACCATATGATAAGAAATTCCCTTATACTCGTTAAAATTCCCTACAATGTCCAATAATAATCCTACTGTTTAACAGCTTGCCACCATACATTCACTTATCCAGTACAAGTATATCACTTAGCGTCTGTGGATTTAATCGTAACTTATAATAATGGCTAACGTAAGAAAGATGGACCTTTGTATTACAGCATATCACACCACATTACCTTATGATTCATGGTCGACCTTCTTTTGATGTTGTGCGTTCTATGTCATAATTAACGTTATACATATATAACCTAGAAAGCGGTGGATAATACGATGGAAGATACAGGTGAACGTGTCATTCCCGAATATATGAAGTCCTCTAATAAATTGTTACTTGAACATATGGCTCGCTATCAATTTGCATTACCTTATGTACAAGGTCGCGTTTTAGACCTTTCCTGCGGAGCGGGGTACGGTACACATATGATGGCCAAAGAACGCAAACATGAAACGGAAGAAGTTATTGGGGTCGATATCGATGAAGAGGTTATTCGCTACGCAAAAGGAGCCTATCATCACCCAAAATCCTCCTTTAAAGTCTTGAATGCAGTCGATGAAGACCTTCCAGAAAAACTAGGAACATTTGACACAATTATAAGCTTTGAAACGTATGAACACATTAAAGAAGAAGAATTTCTCTTGCAGAATTATTATCGTTTGTTAAAACCAGGAGGTACATTACTTGTATCCACCCCTTTTGGAAAAGGCAGAGGAAAAGAGTGTGGCTCTCCATTCCATGTCCATCAATTAACCCCTGATGAATTTCATGAATTATTTACAGATTACCGATCTACTGAATTTTTCTATCAAAAGGGAGTATTGATTGAGCCACCTCGTGAAAGTGTTCATTATCCACTTGGCATAGCAGTATGTACAAAATAGAGGGGCTGAGTTCCTCAGCCCCTCTATTTTTGTATAGACCTATATAGTAGCCCATACGTCGCCAAACGGGATCTTGCGCCTTTCTATTCATCTGTGTTTACATCTCCTACTTCAACCGATTTTTGAACCTTTTTTTGCAAACCTTGCGCTGTAACGCTTACAGCCACATTGTATACGCCCTTCTCTTCAAATATATGCTGGACGGAGTACATCCCCTTACCTTGCATTTTACTTTCACGCTGTTGACGTTCAGTAGAACCTTGTTTCCATAATTCAAATTTTACTTTTTCTACATCATTTACCTCTTCTCCACCAATCGTTACTTTGGCTTGGAGAGTACTAACTTCTCCTGATTTTATATCTTCTGGCACTGTCATCACTTGCACTTCCATATGTTTCGATTCATTAGCCTCTCCACTAGAAGGTTTACTTTCACATGCTGCTAAGAACAACATAAGCAACATCATCCCCAAAAACATTCGATTCTTCATATATTCGTTTCTCCTTAGAATAGATCGTTAATCGTGTTGCGCACGTGCATGCTTGCTTTAACTAAATAATCTACTCAGCATTTGGATGGAATAGCATTTTTAGATGATTCGGAATAAGTTCAATAGAATCAGGGGTGCTGCTATTGATTTCGCCATCTGAATCAATTTCCATCTGCTCCTCAGTTTCGATTTCTACACGCTCTCCTTGGATATGGTAAAGTTCTTGATATTTTTTGTTATCTGGAGAATTCATTGTAAGTAACTCTCTGAATGAAGTAAGAGTAGAACTCTTCACTATCAATATGTCAAATTTCCCATCATTAAGAGATAAGTCCGGTATTGGAACCATTCGAGTCCCAATATATCTACCATTTAACACAAGCACCACCACCGCTTGATCATTAAATGCTGTTTCTCCGTCGACGGTAATTTTATATTTGAATGGATTCGCCTCATTCATGCTCTTCATAGCACTAATAAAATAGCTCAAGACACCAAATCTATTTTTTTGTGCAGAATCAACATTGGTGGAGGTCTCAGCCACTAACCCAATCCCCCAGAAGTTTGTGAAATAATGATCTTTCGTTTTACCAATGTCAACATAGCGTTCATCTCCATCTACCAACGCTTGCGAAGCCTGATATAAATCTTGCGGAAGCCCAAGCATCCTTGCATAATCATTGCAAGTTCCCCCGGGTAACACCCCTACCACAGGTCTAGAATCTAAATCTGCTAATGCATTGACCGTATCATGTACTGTTCCATCACCACCTAAAATGAACAATACCTCTACCTTTCTTCCATACTCTTTACACTTTTCGATCATATCTTCTCTACTTTGAGTTTGGAGTACCGTTAAGCTTTCAACATTTTGAGCTAGTGTTGGTATCGTTTGGGAAAGTTTTTGTTCTAGTTTTCCTGCACCTGCATTCCCGTTATATATAAAAGCACCCCTGCTATATCTTGGCACATCTCTCACTCCTCATCCGTACAAAAAGGTCCAATTGTATAATTGCCTTTCTCACGGTGATTAAAACCTTATACAGGAAAAGCTCCCCCTCACTTTTGGAATAATATGTTATACCTTGTTGATGTGAAGAAGATCAAACGGACACTCCTTGCACCGTTGAGGGGAGGAGCGTGGTAATTTATTAGCGGGATTTGAATTTTATGAACGACCCACCTTTTCTAAGAAAGGATGAGGTAAAAATTATACCGCTTCTTTAATACCCCTTATTCACTAAAAAAGCATATCTACTGTGAGATATGCCTTTCATGAAACAGAATATTGTTGTAACAACCCTTTTTTATCAATCTTCCCTACGTCCGTTTTGGGCAAATCAGGAACGATCAGAATCGTCTTAGGGATTTTATAACCAGCCAGTTTATATTTACAATATGCCCTTAGTTCATGTTCAGTAACGCGCGATTTATCATGTAACGACACAAATGCCGTCACTATCTCTCCCCACTTTTCATCAGGAATTCCCACCACCGCTACCTCATTTACGCTTTCATGAGACTCAAGCCAATGTTCTATTTCTAACGGATAAACGTTTTCTCCACCTGTAATGATCATCTCTTTCTTGCGTCCAACAATATATACATAACCTTCCTCGTCTTGTCGAGCCAAATCTCCAGTATGAAGCCATCCATCCTTCCACGTTTCGTTCGTAGCATCTGGCCTATTCCAATAATAGCTGAATGTATGCTTCCCTTTTAATAATAATTCTCCCACTTCATCTGCCTCTGCATCCTTACCATCTGATGTGAGAATCTTAATATCATTAAAAATCATCGCTTTTCCGACAGAACCTTTCTTCTGATAGGCCATCGATGGATCAATATAAAAATTGTTTGGTCCTGCTTCCGTCAAACCATATCCTTCCTTAAATGGAAGCCCCTTTTTAGCAAAAGCTTCATAAACACCATAGGGACAAGGCGCACCTCCAGATAAAAACACCTTCATAGACGAAAACGTAGTATGTTCAAACGCTTTTGTCCGTACCAACATGTGGTACATCGTTGGGACGAGCAAAACAATGGTACATTGATATCTGTTTATATCTAACACAGCCTGCTCTGCATCAAATGAGGATGAAAGAGCTACTTTTCCACCAGCCATCAATACAGGCACACTTAATGCGTTTAATCCACCCGTATGGAACATAGGTAAACAGGTAATTGTACAATCACCGCGTCCTAGGTTCCAGCTCACGATTGTATTAAGTGCATTCCACATGATTGATTGATGGGTCAGAACAGCTCCTTTTGGCTTTCCTGTCGTACCGCCTGTGTAAATCATTGCAAGCGAATCCGCCTCTTCTACCTCATCCATTGCTTGTAAGGTAGAAACCCCTCCTGTATCCAGGGCGTCCAAATAGTTATTGTTCTCAATATGAATAAGTGGGGCAAACGCTTCATACCAATCTTCATTACCTTGAAAAGACCTATGGAGTCCTATAAAATGTAGGTCAGCATCGCGTATAACATAGGAAAGTTCCTCTTGGGATAGCCGCCAATTCAATGGAACAAAAATGGCTCCCAGCTTCATGCATGCAAACAGAAAATCCATATAACTAATATGATTAGGTGCTAACAACCCAAGACGATCGCCTTTACTTATCCCTTTGTCTTGAAAAAAGGATGCTAGGCGTATAGCTCGATTATTCAATTGTTCAAACGTCCAAGACTCCCCCGTATCTGCATCTACAATTCCAACAGCATTCGGGTATAACCTAGCACGACCCTCAATCCAGTCCAATTCACACTTCACACCCATCTCTCCCTGTACGTGTTATCGTACTCCCATCATAACCAACCAGAGTTACAACAAAGTTACACTCAACCAAATCGGCATTGGCCATCTAGCGCGTCGCCAAAAAAACGAGCCAACTACTAAAGAATTCTCTCCTTAACAATGGTGTTAATTATTTATGACAGAAAAATATAGTAAGGTAAGTTATTCAACAAACGAGACATAATCGTGAAGACTTGACTTCGAGATAATTTGGTGATCGCACAGAAAAAGTGATGTACCCGTAGATTTAGTTAGAATAAAGGTGGCCGTGGAACAACTCGCGTCCTGCCGGCGAGCTGGTGAGCTACCGCGCTCAGGGGATCTCGCCCACCTCTTTCTCCGACGGGAGTCTCCTTGTTCCACGGCCACCTCCTGCGATGTTGGGAGAAACGGAAACATTGCGAAGTTAGAGTGGTTGAGGTATTTGAATAACTTCTGACGGTCTACACCCTAGTAAGTTCTAGTATAACAATTGGTTCATAACAAAAAATTCTGTGGCAAGAAAGCAAATGGACATTTAGGTCGCTGTTTGTAAAAAATAAAGTTTTATTTGTCCGTAAGATATATCCAAAGAGGGTTTTCACTAAAAATAAGGGCTTATATGTCCTTTCGGCAGACACACAACATTTGGCCGCGGGTCCGATAGCCATTACCCGGCTGGGGGTGAAGGGGAACTACGAGACTCCCGCGGGAGAAAGAGGTTGGTAAGAGCCCTTAGGGAGCAAAGCGACTGAGAAGGCTCCCCAGCTCGCCCGCAGGAAAGCGAGTTGTTTCACCGTAACCCCCTTCCACTTTTCAAATATCGAATCCATCACCTTTTGAATATATCTCGAATTCAAGTCTTCAAGATAATGAGGCGATAATGGAATATTATAGCCTAAACAGAAAAAAGCATGAGTTTCTTAAACTCATGCTTCGAACTATTTATTTCATTTGGTACACCGTAAATGTAGCTACAAAATATATAATTACAATCACTGTTGGGGGAATAACATACATCATGGTACTCCTCTTTTGCTTACGTGTAATGCTGTATAAAATAATTAATACTACAATGATAGATGAAACGCTTGTTACGATGTTTGACGCGCTTGCATAATCAAATAAATTATTCTTCAGGTAAATAGCATCCGTAAACGATAAGAGCATGATGTTAAATGCGTTACTTCCTAACAAGGAACTAACCCCCATGCTATAATTCCTCATGCGCAATGCGGTAATTACGCTAACCGCATCTGGTAGCGAGGTGCTGGCTCCAACTAGAAAGGATCCTACGAATGAAGAACCAAGACCTGTAATTTTAGCAATCTGGTCAGCTGATATGGTTAAGACAGAACCAATAATCATAATCAAAACAGCACATACAATAAAACGATACAATACTTGTTTATAGGAGTAATCATCGTATTTTTCATTTTTACGCTTTCTTCGCTGCACTTTTTGTTCTGTTCGACTATTAACCCATTTCACACCTAAGAAATAAATAAGTACTAACACAATGGAGTTAAAACTAATGTTAAACAACGGTGCAGGTAAACTTAAGGAAAGTCCTGCAATAACAATTAACGTCATAAAGACGACTAGATATATATATAGTTTGCTTCCATGATCGGTACGACCCATAATCTGATGGTTGCGGTAGATAATATCTAATATTGCTAGTGCTAACAAATTAAATAAGTTACTCCCGAGTAAATTTCCTATTGCCAAATCGGGACTATCAATAGATATGGCTGTCACACTCGCAGTTAGTTCTGGAAGCGAAATTGCTGCTCCAATAACAATTCCCATAAAAGCAGAACTTGTTTTTGTTTTTTCACTTACACCATCCCCAAACATAGCCAAACGACTTGCTATAAAGTAAGTTGCGATTGCTGCTACGATAAAAGCCGCAAATACAAGTATATTATTCATAAAATTAACCCCTAACGATGTAATCGGACTTTATTCCATTACCTTTCGTTAGAATTTATAAACTTGATGAAATAAACCTAATATTATTTTCATATATTTCTAGTTACTCATGGACATAATGACCCAGCTACTTTCATGGATTCTATTAATCATATTAATCATTCATGACCCTACATCATTATCCCGCCATCAACATGTAGCACATGCCCATGTACATAATCTGATTCATCTGAAGCCAAAAACAAATAAGCGTTGCCTATGTCACTTGGTTTTCCTAATCGTTGCATCGGAACTTGCCCAACTAACTGCTGGATTACTTTGTCTGGAACTTCTTCCACCATTGCGGTTTCCGTGAATCCTGGAGCAACCGCATTGACATTAATGCCTTTACGCCCTAGCTCTTTTGCCCATGTCTTCGTTAAACCGATTAATCCTGCTTTGGCTGCGGCATAGTTGGATTGCCCAACATTTCCATATGTACCTGAAACGGAAGAAGTATTGATGATTTTTCCTTTTCCTTGTGAAGTCATGGTTTCGAGGACGGATTGAGTACAATGGAATACGCCAGTTAAGTTCACATCTATTACTTGTTGGAATTGCTCTGTTGTCATCTTTGAAAGCATGGCGTCCCTTGTTATGCCTGCATTATTTATTAATATATCAATACGACCAAAACGATTTTTCACACTTTCAACCATTGCATCTACACTATCACGCTCTGCGACATTCACTTGAACAAACATCACATCCCCATGCTGACTCTCCAATTCTTGCACCCTTGCAACTCCTTGTTCCTCATCATAATCAGCCAGTACTACATGCGCTCCTTCCTTCACGAAAGACCGCGCTGCTTCCAACCCAATCCCATTTGCCGCTCCGGTTATAATAGCCACCTTATCTTGTAGTCTCATCTGTCTCATACTCCTTTTCTTCTAGAAATTTTTCCATGCTATTTACAAGTCCCTCAATATCATCAACAAGCGGAGAATGTCCGTTTCCATGCAATGTCTTAAATGTGACGTTACCCCCGATGTCTTCGATAATTTCATCTGTCATATTTTTCGTAATGACTAAGTCTTGATCCCCCGATAAAACCAATACTGGTATTCGAATCTCCTTCGCCTGATCCGTTCCTTGGGTCAAACCATTGTGATACGGACTAATATTAAATATGTTTAACGCCTGGTACACTTCTGCTAGATTACGTTGCGTCATCATGTCGTCTACATATTCTTCATACCGCTTCGGTTCTGGTTGTCTATTCCGATAGATCAACATATTCCACATTGTCTTCAGAAAATCTCGATCACCAGCGTCATATGCTGTTTGTACGGCAAGCGTTTTTCCTTTATCTTCTTTCACTTCTTCTAACGTCTGTAACCGATTGGACGTATCAGGCAGACCATCTTCCCCTGTAGCAAAAAACGGATACCCTCTCGTAGAACCTGAAGCCAACAGAAGTAAGCGATTACAATATTCCGGATAATCTACACAAAACTGCTGACTAACAGCCCCACCAAGTGACCATCCCACCATTGCGAATTGCTTCAATCCGATTGCGTCCACAAATTCTTTCACATCATCTGAAAAATCTTTAATAGATGTGATGGAAGTTATATACGTAGATGCTCCGAACCCGCGCAAATCAATTGCATAAATTTTATATCGACTACTCATATTTTCCAATACAAGATCCCAGTGCTTAGAAGATGTCATGTTTCCATGAACGAGTAAAATCGGTTCTTCTCCACCTTCACGCTCCCTAAATGCGATTGTTTCACCATTTGGCAGTGACACTTTTTTCATTACACTCATCGTCATACATATTCACCCTTTCTAGAATCGTGGTTCAATACTTTCAACGCTATCGGACGTCCTGAGCTTTTGCCACGTCCAGCTTCAGCGCCTAGCGACTAATATGCTTCCCTCGCCTCCGTACGATAAGTTAACATTGTATCACGCATGTTTTCGTGTTGCCTTTATCTCCTACGGATTCAGGGAATAGTTCGATAAAGAACGCTACATCACGTAGCAACATCGAACCAACCTACGTCGTGTAGGCCGCAGCATATACGTCGCTAAACGGGCGATTGCGCTTTTGGTTTACCCCATTCAATAACTGTAGCTCCCCAAGCGTAGCCAATACCTGCACTTACTAATACAATGATGTCACCGTCTTTGATACGCCCTTCTTCTTCAGCAAGCTCAAGCGAAAGAATCTGATCGATTTGCCCAATATGACCATAGTTTTCTAGATAAATAGATTGTTCGAGGGTTAGTCCAAGCTCCTGTAGTACATATGCATGTGCTGAACGCTTCATGTGAAGCATTGCTACATAATCAATATCCTGTTCGGAGTATCCACTTTTAAATAATGCCTGTCGAATGACATGAAGAAAGTTTTGCATGGATTTCTGTTCCAACCGTTTTTTCATTCCTTCAGGATCGAGTACATCAAGTTCATATTGGTCCATGTTGTATATCGTTAATGGATTCTTTGTTCCTCCCGCTACTACCACTACATCCTCTGAAAAAGAACCATCACTCATTAGAGACGATTCACGTACTCTATTCTGATTATGTCCACGTTTGAGAACGATGGCTCCTCCACCTGCTCCAAGGTTATACATAAAACGAGTTCGAGGATTGTGATAGTTTATGAAGTCACCATTTCGATATCCTCCTGCAAGCAAAACTGTGTTTATATCCTCATCAGCAAGCATCATACTTTTAGCTACTTTAAGAGCCATAATCGTCGTCCCACAACGCATGGCTACATCGAAAGCCCAGGCATTTGTAGCTCCTACCTCTTCTTGAAGCTTAATCCCAGCAGTCCATAACGGATATTCCTTATGCTCTTCTCCAATATACATAACTACATCAATGGTAGACGGGTCCATTTCTGCCTTCTCTATCGCTTTATGAGCAGCTCTAACACCCATTTCACCTGTATGATCTTCTTTACCAGGAATAGGTTTTTGTTTGATTCCCATTTTCTCTTCCACAACCTCTAGAGGTAATCCTGCTTGAATCGCAATTTCTTGTGAAGTCATGACAGATTCTGGGATGTATATTCCTGTACTTATGATACCAATAGGGTCCATCCCTCATCCTCCTTTGTGAAACACCTCATCCTCTTGGTGTAATGCGTTTTTCATATAATCCGACGCTTCATCGAAACTTTCAAAGGTAACTTCCTCTCCCCTTTGGACGTGCGTTACTTTAATGCGATAACACAAATCTTCACCAGCGTTTATAACGGTATGACACCGAACCACAAATGAGGCAACAGGTTGATTCATATCCATCCCTCCTTAGCTAGCTGCTTCATTTTTATCTTTTGTCTGCCCTTTCCCTTGCTGCTTTTTGTACTTTCGTTTTATCCAAACCTCTTGCAATGTTCCGACTATGCCTCTTGGGAAAAAGATAACGGCTAAAATGTAAACAATGCCAAATAGTATAATCCAACGCTTAAAGATCCAATGAACGTCAGCTAAGTCCGATAGCCAATGGTGAGCAAATTCAATGATACCTGCTCCAATGATAGGTCCAACTAACGTCCCTACACCTCCTATAATCGTCATCAGCAATGCATCTAATGTGACATCTGTTGCAAAAACACTAGTATCAACAAATTGTAAGGACAATACATATAAAACACCTGCAATACTAGCCACAATTCCTGAGATCATACTTGCAATGACCTTGTAGTACATAATGCTGAATCCAATAGATTCGACACGTTGCTCGTTTTCTCGAATCGCCATCAGAACTTTTCCCACTGGCGATTGAGTAAATCTCCGTACAAGGAAGAAGGAAACGACGAGAACAGCTAAGCATGTTAAATACAAAGCGGGACCACTTGTATCCATAAAAATATCAGGAACCATTAGTACAAAGCCTTCATTTCCACCAGTTAACGAGCGCATTTTTTCAGCAGCGACCATAAATAATCCAGCAAGTGCTAAGGTCAACATTGCATAGAAATGACTTTGCAAGCGAAGCGTCAGCACTCCAGCTATAAAACTAACAATTCCTGCTACCACAACTGCAAGCAGTGTTCCCAGTAATAGATAAAGGAGCGTGGCTTCATTTTGATTCAAGACAACGGCAACACTATAAGCACCTATACCAAAAAACATAGCATGACCAAAAGATACAATCCCTGTAAACCCAAGCAACAAGTCATAACTCATTGCAAAAATCCCGAAGATAAACACCTGCATTACTAAAGAAAGAATAATCCTGTCATCATACACAAAAGGCAATACAGCTAAAAGCAAAGCAATTAGTAAGTATATGCCTGTACTTCTTCCCATCCCTAACTTCATCATGCGGCCTCACCCTTTCCACCAAACAACCCTTGCGGTCGGAAAATGAGAACAGCAAACATGAGAAGCATATTTACAGCTAAAGAGAGCTCAGAAACGTAATACGCCATAAAAGCTTGAGCCATTCCGACTAAAATAGCTGCTAATAAAGAACCTGTAAAACTTCCCATTCCGCCTATAACAACAACGATAAAAGCAAGTATGGCAAATTCCATGCCCATTTCTGCATAAATCACACCGGAATATGGAGCTAATAAGACTCCTCCAAGTGCCGCCATAGCAGACCCAACCATAAAGACAAGCATGAAAACAAGGCGAATATTGATTCCAAGCGATTGAACCATTTCTTTGTTCATCACACCTGCACGTACAATCAGACCAATGCGTGTTCGCTTTAAGATAAAGTAAGTTATGCCATAAACTAATGCTCCGACCAAAATAATAAAGATACGATACTTTATAAAAATGACATCTCCGAGTTGCCAACTACCATCAAGGTAGGCAGGTGGTGCAGCTGATTTTTGATTGGGACCAAAAACGACCTTCAGCATTTCTGACAACACGAGCATAAAGCCTAATGTAATCAATATCTGCTGGACGTGGTTGCCATACACTGGTTTGATGATTAACCATTCTGTTAGTGCACCTAATAACAAACCCGTCACAATCGCACCAAGTATGGCAACCAAAAAACTACCTGAGATATCATACATCCATACCCCGCTATAGGCTCCCCATGCAAATAGTCCTCCATGGGCAAAATTCAATACATCCATCAACCCAAAGATAATGGTAAGCCCAGCAGCCAATAAGAAAATCAGCATACCTGTAGCTAAGCCATTTATAGCCAAATTAAAAAATAAGTCCACGTATTTCCCCTCCTTCATTACGCAATACCCAGGTATTTCTTTCGTAAGGTTTCATTCTCTTGGAGCTCTTCCATTGCCCCCTGATGAACCGTTTGACCATCATCCAATATATAAAATCGATCGCCGATTCGACTGGCCATCAGAAAATTTTGTTCCACCAACACAATCGTTGTTCGCTCCTTCATCTGTTGAATGGACTCCATAACTTTCTCAACAACAATTGGTGCCAACCCCTTACTTGGCTCATCTATCAGTAATAAATCATTCTCATTCATATAGGCCCTGGCTATGGCAAGCATTTGCTTTTGCCCACCACTAAGTTGGCCTCCCGGCTTCTTCCAGAACGTTTTTAAATCCGGAAAGAGATCAAGCACCCATTCCATTCGTTCATGGGTTGATTGATTTTCTTTTTTCATAGCTACTCGCATATTCTCTCCTACAGAGAGTCCTTCAAAAATCCCCTGGTCTTCTGGAACATAACCAATCCCTTTTTGGGCAATTTTGTAAGGAGAAAGCTTTGTGATATCCTCTGAGTTATAATTAACACTTCCTTTTGATGCTGGATTTAATCCCATTATGGTTCGTAATGTGGTGGTTTTACCAGCTCCGTTCCTTCCTAATAAAACCGTCACCTCACCCTTAGGAACTTCAAAAGAAATATCGTGTAAAATGTGGTATTGATCAATGTAGGTTTGAATGTCATGTAACTCAAGCAGAGCTTTCATCATACAACCCTCCTAAATAAGCGGACTGAACCGTTTCATTATTCATAATCTCTTCAGGTGATCCATGTGCAAGCAATTGACCGTGGAAAAGGACGAGAACTTGATCGGAAAGGTCTAAAATCATATCCATTTTATGTTCAATTAGAACGATCGTCGTATCGCCTTGCTCTTTAATCCGGCGAATGACATCTAAGATTGCAGGTACTTCCTCTAATGACATGCCAGCTGTGGGCTCATCTAATAGCAGCACCTGTGTTTCTAAAGCAAGTAGCATGGCGATTTCTAGCTTTCGCTTTTCGCCGTGAGCTAGATGATTGGCAAGAGAATGAGCTTTATCTGCTAATAGAACTTGGTCCAACAATTCCATTGCCCGATTCTCAAATTGTTTATAAGCCGAAAAATGACGTAGCATTTGAAAGCGAACTTTGTTCTTCGATTGAACAGCAAGACGGACATTTTCAAGAACGGTTAAATTAGGAAAGACGTTGGTGATTTGAAACGATCTCCCTATCCCCTTTCTTGTTCGTTTGGTTGGTGAAAGCTTGGTAATATCCTCTCCATTAAACGTAATAGAACCCTTTTTTGGCGATAATTGGCCACTTAACAGATTGAAGAAAGTTGTTTTCCCTGCCCCATTCGGTCCAATTACAGATGTAAACTGTTTTTCTGGAATATCAACTGTGATTCCATCTACAGCCACATGCCCTCCAAAGGCAATGGTTAAATCTTGTGTTTTAATAACTGATTCCATTTTTTGTGCCTCCTTTCAAATCATAAAGAAATGTGCAAGCGCCCTGCTAGCGACGTACAAACTTTCCAACAGTAATTTAGAGGAAGTTCGATTAAGAAAGCTACATCACGTAGCAACATCGAACCAACCTACATCGTGTAGGCCGAAAGGAAACACGGAGAGCGGTAGCGATCCGATGTTGACTTATCGTAAGGAGGAACAGGAAGTTTGTTAGTCGCTGGGCGATGGAGCTAGACATAACGTAAAAGTACAAGCGCCTTGTTCACCCGACAGGCTTAAGCAAAGCCTCGTCATGGCCATCTTTGTCACAGAGGGGATTTGCTTAAGACGCCGAAGTGGTAGGCGCTGGAGCTAAACACACATGCGCCAGAATCTTATACTTTGCTTACTTTTGAAATCAATGAACTTCGGCCAAATAGCCGAAGTTCATCGTAGATCTATTGTCCGTTTTGAATTGGAGGAGCTGTTTCCTCTGGTGATAATTTTCTTTCTAGTACTGGAACTGGATAATCATAACCTTCTTTTTCTTCTAATGTAATCTTGTATAGCGTTTGAAGTGCTTGGTGGTCCTCATCACGGAACGTCATCGTTCCTTTAGGTGTATCAAAACTCATGCCTTCCATCGTAGGAATTAACGAGTCAGCAGTAGCATCTCCCTCGGTTTCTTTCAATGCTTCCACAATGGAGATAGCTGCGCTCATTCCACCTGGTGTGAATAAATCAGGAACTTCCCCATATTCTTCTTCATGTCGCTTCACGAGCCAATCATTGACCTCATTATCTGGAAGCTCATGATAGTAAACCGTAAACCCTTCCATCCCAATAAGTGGTTTCATCGTTTTAAGAGCAGCAATATCTGGTGCACCTGTAGATACTTGAATGCCTTTTTCTTGAAGTTTCAAATCTGAGATTTGATTCCACGGAGTATTAGCTCCAGCCCAAATGACAAATAGGTAATCTGGATCCGCTTCGATGATTTTTTGAATGTTGGCCGTAAAGTCAGTTGCTGTCGCATCTGCGAATTCTTGATGAACGATATCAGCACCTAAGTCTTTAGCGGCTTTAGCAAACGCTCCCACCCCATCACGTCCAAAAGCTGAATCAGGAGCTAATGTGGCAATTTCCACACCTTCGTCTGCAATAGCTGCTGCTCCTGCTACCGCATCCTGAGAAGAGTTACGAGCTGTACGGAAAATGTACTTATTCCAATCTGCACCTGTAATACTATCGGCTACAGCCGGCTCTACGACCATTACTTTTTCATGTTGCTTCGCTATCGGAAGAACCGCTTTGGTGTCACCAGAACTAGACGAGCCAACCAGTACATCGACCCCTTCATCTTCCAATAGCCCAATAGCTTTTTGTCTAGCTACTTTCGGATCTGTTTCTGTATCCTCAAACACTACTTCGATCTTGCGACCAGCCACTTCCATCGTGCCATCTGTCGCATATTCAAGCCCTAGCTCAAAACCACGCTTTGTCTGAACGCCGTACGTTTCCAGCGCTCCTGATAAAGAAGCAAGAACACCGATCTTAACCGGCTCACTACTACCACCAGCATCTTCACCAGAGCCTCCATCTTCAGACGAAGCAGTATCATCTGACGAACACCCAACCGCAAATACGATAAGTAGCAACATCATTACCAAACTACTCCACACACGTTTCCAAGGCATAAGTAAACCTTCCCCCTTTAGATTAGATACAATATGAATCTAACTTGTTGAATTAAGCATACAGAAGGATAGTTACAAAGGAGTTACAAAGTTCTGAAACCGGTAATGGAGCTTGATGTTAAGAGGATGTCGGGAGAAGGGGAGGAGCGAATTGTTTATCAGCGACCTTTAGTGGATATCCGCGTGCTTCAACATATATCGGCAACTTCTTGAGTAGATGACCCAAAGAACGCATTAGCGATGTATGAGTTGTGGACTGCATCACGACCAAAAAAAACCAGAACCAAAAGGTCCTGATTTTCACATTTCGTGCTCGTCCTTATTCACTTTCTCATTTTCATTGCTTTTCCTTAACTCGTTGCGTATTTCCTTTAAATATGTATTGCGCTCTTCCATGTGACTCAACATTTTTAGGATCACATAAATAACAAATCCAATGATTGCCAAATAGAATAGCATGTTTACGATTCCGAAAACAGCCATAGAACCCATCCTCTCCCTCCTTTATTTAGTAATACCGTTTCATTCATGTAACGTAAAAAGAGCAGTTACCAATGATGGTGGGGGCAGTACAAATATGAAAAACAATAGAGATAGAAAATCTGTTTAATGATCGTTTGTTATATCGTTTCATTCCTCATGCTTCGCGTTACCTTTATTGATTTCATCTATCTTTTGTTTCCCGCTTAGCAACGTATGGGCTGCGGCCTACACGACGTAGGTTGGTTCGATGTCGCTACGTGATGTAGCGATTTTAATCGAACTTCACCTGATTCCGTAGGAGATAAAGGAAACACGAAGACATACGTGATTTGATGTTGACCTTATCGTACGGAGGCGAGGGAAGCACACTAGTCGCTGGGAGCTAGACGTAGCCACGAGTCCAAGTATAAATAACAGGATGGCTACTGAAATAACACATCTCCTACCTGAACCATAATGCTCCCTCCTCCATCTTTTCATTCTACTTTTTTCTCCCGTTTCCTCCATTACATATAAAAAAAGTCTTGTCGTTTATACGTAACTTTCTGTGTCTTTAGCGCTCATTACAATGTCATACATCTCTCTGGTGGGATTCATCGGCTCGACCCCTAATTCCCTATCCAATACATCACAACATTTCTTATACCATTTGATTGCTTGAGGCCGATTGTTTTTCTGATAATAGCTATACATAAGTAACCGGTACGCTTCTTCCCATGTTTGGTCCATCCTTAAAATAGACTCTCCCCAATAGATACACGTATCAAAGTCTTGCAAGCGCACACTGACTTGGGCAAGCTTTTCTGCTCCACGTAAAAATAACACCTGCAATCGTTCTCGCTCATTCAAACACCAATCTGCAAACCGCTGATCAGGCAGGAAATCACCCTTATATAAGGCAAGGCCTTTCTCTAGCAACGCTTTTGCACGATAAGCATCGTTTTCTTCTAACCCCGCTGCTACCCACTCTTCAAAAATAGCACTATCCAGTTCATATCCTGATTTAGGGTTAAGTCCGTAAGCGTTCCCATCTTTTTTGATAAAAAAAGATTCGGCCCTGGCTTTGCGATGAGGCTCTACCGTTTTCAATAATGCATTTAGAGCTACTTTAAAGCTTCGATTTGCCCCTTCTTCTTCTTGGTCTGGCCACAAGTGTTGATAGATTTCTTCTTTTTGTAATTGCGTATGTCGTTTTGTTACCAATAATTCAAATAGCTCCTTAGCTTTTCCTCTTTGCCAATCTTTCTCCTCTACTACTTGATTACCAAGTGTTATTGTTAGTTGACCTAGCGTTTGAACGCGTAATGTGTATCCAGGATGGTGATCCATGCTACCATACCCTAGATCATAGATTACTTTGCTTACATAGTGCTCATGGATTTTCATCTCTTGGGCCTTAAATAATAGCGGGACACAATTCTGTAAATCAATAGGTCCAAAGGTGGTTCGCTCATGGAAGAAAAATTCATATCCTGTCGTTTGTATAAGCTGAAGAAATGTACGGATTTCTTTTTCGAACAAATCATCTTGTTCAGTGTGATACCCACTATAAGCTCTCCAAAAAGAAACGAGCATAAGACCATAGGCATCTCCACAATCCTTGAATTGCCCTTCCACCTTTTCTAGTTTGGCTTGAGCCTCTTCCCATTTTGCACAATAAATGGAAGCAATGGCCATACATAATTGGATAAGAGAAGATAGCCATAAATCTTTTACATTCTCTGTTTCATGCAATCCTTTTTGACCAGCTTCAAGCGCTTTCTCATACTCATATTGACTTCCATATAAAATACACAATCCCATATAAGGCTCTGCCTTCCCTCGTGACACGTTTAACTTTTCCATCATTTCAAGAGAGGTTTGGTAACACCGCTCCGCTAATTGCGCATCATACCGATTCATTAATTGGACAGCATGACCGATTCTCATCCATCCGCACGCCTCTACAAAAGGCGATTGAATCTGTATTCCTTGATGTATACCACTCTCGGCATAGGCTTTACTTGCGTCACTTTTCCCCATAAAAGCAGATATGATGGACAATAAAATATCTGTTTCTCGGTGAGATTGCGGAAGGTGATGGGATTCATTAAAAGGTTGTCGCTCTTTCCGTTCAAGAAGTACTTTTTCGGCTTTTTCCAAACGACCTGTGCGTAAATATAGCCTAGCTTCCAGATTCCCATCTTCTAATGGGAGATTTAATTCCCTGGCTTTTTCTAACCAAGACTCAGCTTTCGTTGCGTTGCCGGCATTTAGTAGATTTTCAGCCAGCATATAATAAAGTCTTCCCATTTCTTCCTTAGACGCTTCTGTCTGAGCTCTTAGGTCAATGGCATGTTGTAAAATACGTTCTGCTTGGTCCGGCTGAATTGTATCTAAATAAATTCTGGCTTGCCCTTCTAGTGCAATACTATACAAGTAATGGTCATACCTGTCTCTTCCCAGCTCTTCAGACCGTTTATAGCATTGTTCTGCTTCCATATAAGAAGACCAATAACGAAGAATTTCACCCTGATAGAACCAAAGGATTGGATAGTGTCTCTTCCGCTCAGTAGGTAGAACCAACAAATGCTCATATAGACTTTGAAGCTTTCCATGCTTAAGCATATCTCCCCCGTATTGACTTACTAATTGCGACATCCGATCATAATCTTCGACACGCTCTAAATGAAGGATTGCTGTTTCCATATCTCCATTCTGCTCTTGATAACGAGCCGCTTTTCGATGAAGTTGTCGATACTCATCAGGACGTTTCTCTTTCATTCGATTTTCTAAAAAACTCTTAAACAATTGGTGATAACGATAATGCTTAACACTTACTTCTTGTAGGAAGATATGTTGATCAGCCAGTTGATCTAACATAGCTTCTGAGCCAGTCATGCCTAGTACATAATCACAAAGTTTTGGGGAAAGAATCTCAAGCACACTCGTTTGTTCTAAAAACTGCTGAACCATAAAAGACTGCTTCGATAAAACTTCATGAGCTAAATAGTCAAATAAATCTTGGAGCGAATTGGGGTCATTTTCAAGGATTGGTTCCAGATTAAGTCCTGATTGAAGTTGTTGGATAACCATCTCGAAAGCGATCGCCCATCCTTCAGTGACTCTGTGTACATTCAGTATCATTTCATTTGTAAGTTCCATGTCATATAAATCTAAGAGTAGATGTTCCATTTCTTCTTGAGAGAAAAGCAAATCTTCTTGCGTAATTTCTAGTAGATGCCCTTTCACTTTCAATGAATTCAATATTGTCCATTGCGGTTTATTTCGACTAGATAAGATAAGATGACAGTTAGATGGTAAATGTTCAATAAAATGAATCATCCATTGCTCAATAGATAGCGAATGCTCAACGTGGTGAAAGTCATCTAATATGACATACAAGTCTCCCTCGACCCTACTTAGTTCATTAACCATCATGGAAACCAAAGACCATATATGTTGATCTTGTACATATTCATAGATTTCTTCTAATTCATGTAAGAGTGTTTCACCAAAGTTTGGGTACTGAATTCGTACAGCGTGTACAAGCTTTGTTAAAAATGGGACCAAATCATCATCATTCTGAGAGATAGAGAACCAACTTACGTCTATCTCACTATCCTGTACAAATAAAGTCAGTGCTGTACTTTTCCCATATCCTGCTCCAGAGTGCATGACTACTAAAGGATATCGAGTAACAGTCTTTAGCTTTCTTTGAAGCTTCACGCGACGAACAAATCGATCTTTGATGGTTGGAGGATTCAACTGTGTATGTATAATCGGTATTCTTTCCATACTCTCACTCCTCCTCTTCCGAAATTGTACTTGGATAAATCGTCATACTTTTCTATTAATTTTATCATATGTTTTTGAGAAATCCTGTAAACCTATTATATTTTCCCTCATGTATGCACTAGTTTTTTATCTATAAACAGTATTTTTGCAATACAACCTAGTTATCTCTAATAATATTACGTGACACTAAATACAAATTAAGGGTGAACAACGTTGACTATAAAATTAAGTGTATTAGATCAATCCCCTATTCTTTCGGGGATTTCCCCATCAGAAGCATTTCGACAAACAACGGAACTAGCAAAACACGTAGATCAGCTCGGCTTCCATCGCTACTGGGTGGCGGAACACCATAGTACAGAAAGTCTTGCGGGTTCAGCTCCTGAGATATTACTTCCTCATTTAGCTGCCCATACAAGCAATATACGTGTAGGTACTGGTGGCGTATTATTACCTCACTATAGCGCTTATAAAGTTGCAGAAATGTTTCGTGTGTTAGAGACATTGTATCCTGGACGTATCGACTTAGGTCTAGGGAGGGCTCCTGGGGGTATGCCAAATGTTAATCTTGCTCTCAACCGTGGTAAACATCCACAAGTAGAACATTACCCACAACAAATTGAAGAATTAATGTCCTATCTTAGAGGAGAAGACCCTCAAGGTATGCACGTTTATGCTACTCCTAAAGGGGAATCAGCTCCTCCTGTTTGGATGCTTGGCTCTAGTGGCACCAGCGCACGTTTAGCTGCTGACCTAGGTGTATCCTATTCATTTGCACATTTTATTAATGGTTATGGCGGGACAAGGGCAATGGATCGCTATTACGATTATTTTACTCCGTCCGTTCAACAAACAGAACCGCACGGGTTTGTTTCTATCTTTGTCGTATGTGCAGATACAGAAGACAAAGCAGAATATCTAGCATCCAGTCTTGACCTTGCTATTCTACGTATTGAACAAGGTGGCAACAGATCAGGATTCCCAACACCAGAAGAAGCAAGTAAGCAACAATATAGTGTATTTGAGAAAGAAAGAATTCGCGAAAATCGTGGTCGTATGATTGTAGGAGACCCCGGCCAAGTAAAAGAACAACTAGAACAATTAGCACGTGCCTATAATGTAGATGAAATCATGGTGAATACTATCGTTAATCCATTTGAAGAACGATTGCACTCCTACACTCTACTGGCTGAATCATTTCAATTATCGTAAAGTTATCTGATTAATAATGGAATGATGCGAAAAAGGAACTTCCTGGTTTTATGGATGTTCCTTTTTTAATGTAGTCTTACTTAGATATGTGGTAGATTGTTTACGCTGGCCATGAGCGGGGTTGAATTTTTTATGGGCGAGATTCTCGTGCGTGTTTCGGTTTTTGAGCGGCAGTGCTTGGCGTCCGAGCGACTTTTCGGATATATGAGTGATCCTCGCCCGACTATTCACCCAAGAGCAACAACAGGCCCTTACAATCGGTTATAATATAGGGAAATTTATAAGGAGGATTAGAATGCTTGCGTTTGATCATTTAGTTGTCCTCACTTCTTCACCTGAGGAAGCTCAAAACAACTTTTATTCAACATATGGAATACAAGGACTTAAGGGAGGTCATCACGAATCATGGGGGACGTATAATTACCTCGCCTTTTTTGATAATCAAGCGTATATTGAATGGATTGGGATAGAGGATCGTAAACGGGCTGAGGCTAGTGATAACCCACTTATTAAGCATATTGCCTATAGTAATCAACGACAAATCGACGGCCCCATTCAATTCGCGTTACGTACAAATGAGATGGATGAGATGATTCGCTATTTTGATAAAGAAGAAATTGCTTATGAAGGCCCATTCTCAGGAAGCAGGACGAAACCAAATGGAACAACACTAAGCTGGCGGATGCTGTTCCCTTCATTTGATGCTAGTATGGAGATTCTGCCTTTTCTCATTGAATGGGATGGTCCTCCGAATGCTCCAGAGGATGAATCATTGATCAACGCTACACCTTTCTCAGTGATTCATGTCGGTGCTACAGATCTTGAAAAAGCTATCCTGCAATGGCAACACATTTATCAGCTTGGAACGCCTACCTATAAAAAAGATACAAGCGAAAACCCTTATATCCAATGGAATCTCAAGAATGGAGTAGTGACATTATCACCTAATACAACCTTAAAAGCTGAATTTGGCCCGTTTTCCCTATAACTGCACCCTTATTAAAAGCTAGTGACCTTCACTAGCTTCTTTATGTGCCTCCACCTTTTTCCTACTTTATACCTATTATATTTCACTATAAATACCTACATTTCCCCCCTCACTATCCGATATAGTAAATGTCAGACATCTTACGTTAACAAAGGGGAGAAAAGTATTGAGAAAGTTTCTTATTCTTTCTGTTTTAACATGCACCCTAATCGCCTTAGCTGGTTGTTCCACGAAAGGCGAAGCTAGCACATTGACAGAAAAAACAAGTATAGGATTACTCGTCACCAAAAATGGTCTGGGGGATGACTCATTTAGTGACTCGGCAATCCGTGGCTTACAAAAGGCTCGTGATGAATTAGGCATTTTATTTGATTATCGAGAACCTGTCCAAGGAGAGTTCACGAAAAGTATTCAGGAGTTAATCGACCAAGACCATGATTTAATCGTGGGACTTGGGTACAATTCTCAACAAGCAATTGATGAGATGGCAAAAAAGTATCCTGACCAGCAATTTATTTTAATCGATGCCGTTTCAGAGCATGAAAACGTCACATCCATAACATTTAAAGAGGATGAAGGAAGCTACCTAATCGGTCTTATTGCAGGTATGCGTACTGATAGTAATACTGTTGGATTTATTGGTGGCGAGAAAATTAAAGTGGTCGAAAACTTTGAGAAAGGCTTTCGTGAAGGGGTGAGAGAAGCGAACCCAGATGCGGAAGTGTTGGCCGAATACATAGGAACATTCCAAGATGATGAAAAAGGTGCTAAAACAGCGAAGAAACAAATTGAAAACGGGGCAGATTTTATCTTTCCAGCAGCTGGATTTGCTGGCGTTGGGGCTCTAAAAGAAGCGCAAAGACAAGGTAAATATGCTTTCGGAGTTGATAGCGACCAATTCTTCCTTGCTGAGGAGGCGGTGGTGACTTCTATGTTAAAGCGCGTAGATACGGCTCTTTTTAATATGGCTCAAAAGCTTAAAGAGGAAGAATCCTTCTCCGGAGAACATATTCAATTAGGCTTAAAACAAGATGGAGTTGGCTTAGCTCCTATACGAATCATCGATCTCACTTCAGAAGAAAGTAACAAACTAGAACAAGCCAAAGGGAAGGAGGACTAAACGATGAGTATCAAAAAACGCATTTTACTCCTTTCTTCTATCCCATTAGTGTTAAGCCTTGCATTGATTGGATTTATCATCACTCAAATGATTGGTCTGCAGCAGTCTTCTAACCAAGATGTTGAGATATTACTTGATGCGAAGCAATTAGACGGGGAAATTATCACAACACAGCAAACGTTAAGTAATTATGCATCCAACCCTTCTGAGAGAAATAAATCGGAAGCTGTAACTCAATTAGAGACGGTAAATGAAACTATTAATACTTTAGGGGAAAAGCTGCAGACAGAAGAACAAGCTTTGTGGCTTAACAAAGCGAAAGGTAAATTCGAAGAACTCCGCTCCACTACAGAAACGGCGTTCTCAGAGAATGATACGAATGAAGTAAAACGACAATCTGCTCGTTCAGCTGGTATTTTAAATGACGTTTATATGCTAAATTTATCCGCACAACAATGGTATGATACGAAAATGGCGCAACAGAAACAGCAGATCCAACAACTTGTCTTATTTACTGCCATTGCTGCTGTAGTGTTAATCGTCATTTCTGTTATTTCATCCTGGCGCTTAGCTGCCAAAACAGCGAATCCAATCAAAGAACTTTCAAAGAAGGCCGAGCAAGTATCAAATGGTGACTTAACAGTGGAAATCGAATCTACAGATAATAATAGAAAAGACGAAGTAGCTCAACTAACTGTAGCGTTTAAGCACATGGTAGATAATTTGAAAGAAACGATTTATTCTATTGAGCAAATGGGTAAAGAAGTCAATCAATTCAGCCAGGATCTATCCCAAGAAATGGGGATGCTGACCGAATCGACACGACAAGTAGCTGCTTCTACCGATGAAATGGCACAAGGAAGTCAGTCGATTTCCTCTGATGTACAAGAAGCTTCCACGATTATTGATGATATGCATAATAGCTTCCAATCCAATGTAGAAGATAGTAAGCAAGCAAGAGAACAAGGGAACGTTGCGCTTACTTCTATTCAGGAAGGGCAGCACTCACTTCAGCAACAACGATCTATTTTAGATGATAGCATCCAATCTACGAAATCAATCGAGTCGTCCGTTAAGAACTTTGTTGAATACACGGATGAAATTGAGAATACAGCCCAACTCGTTAATGATATCGCCGAACAAACCAACCTTCTAGCACTAAACGCGGCTATAGAAGCTGCCAGGGCTGGAGAGCATGGAAAAGGTTTTGCTGTCGTAGCTGAAGAAGTACGTAAGCTTGCCGATCAATCAAGAAGCGCCACAGAGCAAATCTTTGAGATGGTCAAGCAAATCCAAACAGGCATTGGTTCTATTGAAGAGGTTACACAACAATCCATCACCCACTCTGAAAACCAGGAGCAATCTATGGAACAGACAGAGTTAGCTTTCTCAACTATCCACCAGAACGTTTCTGCTATGAATGAACAACTGCAGAAAGTGGTAGCTGGAGTTGAAAAATCGAATGACATGAGTGAGCATGTAGCAGCATCCATGCAAAATATCAGCGCTGTCACAGAAGAAACTGCCGCTGGAACGGAAGAGATCTCTGCATCCACAGAAGAACAGCAACGATCTTTTCAAACGGTTGAAGATCAGGTACAAAATTTAAAGAACATGATCACGTCCCTAGACGATCAGATTAAGCAATTTAAACTGTAAACCCAAGGCCTGCCCATTTTTGGACAGGCCTTCTTTGTATATATCGGACTACTTTTTTATACTCCACCATAAAAAGGCCTCAGTCTAGAACAAAAGCTCAGGGCGTCCGTTTAGCGACGTATGTGTTGCGGCCTACACGACATAGGTTGGTTCGATGTTGCTACGTGATGTAGCGACTTTAATCGAACTTCACCTGATTCCGTAGGAGATAGAGAAAACACGAAAACATGCGTGATTTGATGTTAACTTATCGTAAGAAGGCGAGGGGAAGCATACTAGTCGTTGGGCGCTGGAAGCTAGGCGTGACCACATCACTTTTTTAGTTATACACAAGGATTAAATTTTATAGTACGCTATACAAAGAAATGCAAGCCACTCGCCAAATTTCCTTTATCTTTGCCTATATGTAGGCTTTTCTAATGAAGCAATGTCCTCTTCTAGATTCATCATCTTTTGTTCTAGCATTTTTTTGGCATCTTTTACGCCTTTATTATAGATGTATGGTCCAATTTCTTTCATTAGAAACTCATAAAATTGATCCGCCCCTAAGTTTCCAATTTCTTCGCCTCGTTCTAGTTCAAAATAGTTTTGGATGTAATCAATCACCTGCTGTTTCTCTTCTTTCGTTAATGATATATCCACCAGAATCCTCCTTTGATTATTTACCTAACAAATTCAAGCAAAATATGGGATGATGGCTTACTGAAACTAAAGAGTAATAGATAGCTGTTACATCCTTCTACATGCTTTAAATCCTTATATCAGTTTCCTTTTGACGTGGAATATTGCACTCTATATAATAAAATATTGTATGTAAAAAGTCGGATAATAAGGAGATGGCCGTTTTCTAATTTGTAACGCTGATGTGTACATTTATATAACGATCATACCAGAAAACAATGAACAACTCATGCCTTAGAAAAGTTCGAACAAACAATGTAACCTCATCGAACTGTCCTACTTTTTAGGATGAAGGCAATAAAATACTAGGAGGAAAATAATGACCGACGAAACGAATAGGAGAACGGGGATTGACTGGGTCTCATTTATTATTAGTGGTGGATTTCTCGTTTTATTCCTACTATTATCTCTCTTTAATAAAACGCTAATGGGTGAATGGATCTCAACTTCGTTCGACTTTTCCGTTAAATTCTTTGGAGCATTTTGGCAATTGCTATTGTTAGCAACATTTATTGTTGGAATCGCTTTAGCACTATCAAAATATGGAAAAGTGAAACTAGGTAAATTAGAAAAACCTGAAAATGGATACTTCCGTTGGGTTTCTATGATTCTATGTACACTATTAGCTAGTGGAGGAGTATTCTGGGCAGCAGGTGAACCACTTTATCACTTCTTAACCACACCTCCATTGTTTGCAGAAGAAGGCATGACAAAAGCAGAAGCTGTGGTACCAGGTTTAGCGCAGAGTTTTTTCCACTGGGGCTTTACTGCTTGGGCATGCTTAGGTACTGTAACAACGATTGTGTTAATGTACGCTCACTACCATAAAGGGTTTCCATTAAAACCTCGTACGATGTTATACCCTATGGTTGGTGAAAGGATATTTAAGAAAAACAGCGTGCTTGGTTCAACTGCTGACATTGTATCCATCATCGCCGTTGCAGCGGGTACAATAGGTCCAATTGGTTTCTTAGGGCTGCAGGTTGGCTATGCACTTCAATATTTATTTAATATACCAGATACAATGTTCACACAATCCATTGTCATCATATTCTTGGTAACCGTAGCCTCCATCTCCGCTGCCTCTGGTGTAGATAAAGGTATTCAGTTAATGAGTCGTTTAAATGTAGGACTTGCGCTTATTCTTATGATTGGCATGCTAATACTAGGCCCTACCATGTTTATTATTGATTCATTCATTGGCGCAGAAGCATTTCAAATCCAAAACTTCATGCGCATGAGCTTGTATCGTGGAGAAGACAGCTGGCTTGGTTATTGGACTATATTCTTCTGGGGTTGGTTCATTGGATTTGGACCAGCAATGGCGATGTTTATTAGTCGAATTTCTAGAGGACGTACCATTCGCGAGCTTATACTAGCAGTAGCCATTATCGCACCACTTGTAAGTAACTTCTGGTTCGCTTCTGTTGGTGGATCTGGACTATTCTATGAACTACAAAACCCAGGGTCCGTTTCCACTGCCTTAAATGAAACAGGCATGCCAGCAGCCGTAATGGCTATCATGGATCAAGTTCCACTTGGAATTGTGATGGCGTCTGGTTTCTTAATTGTAACGGTTGTGTTTGTGGCAACGACAGCTGACTCTATGTCCTACTCTGTTGCTGTAACACTAACAGGCCATGCACATCCACCACGCCAACTTCGCGTATTCTGGGCGTTACTATTCGGTGCTATAGCTGCGACTCTTTTAGGTATCGGCGAAAGCAGTATCCAAACACTGCAAAACTTTATCGTTGTTACAGCCGTTCCTGTATCCATTCTAATGCTACCGCCAGTCTGGTTGGCTCCTAAGGTTGCCAAACGTATGGCGATAGAACAAGGGATTATCGCTGAAAAAGAAACACCAGAAACGGTTGAAGAGCAAAGGAAAACTTCTTAAGGACTTACTAATCAGAGATAAAGAGTCTAACCTAGATGGTTAGACTCTTTTTTTGCCTTATTAGATATTAATGTTAATATTTCATAATCGCCCTATTATCTGGAAGACTTGGATTCGAGATACGCTTGGGATTGCGTTATGCGCTTTCTATTCAACATATGCTCTCTCCGTAGTGCAGTTTGCTCTCTTCCATCCCGCTTATGCTCTCTTCGTAGTGCAGTTCGCTCTCTTCCATCCCGCTTATGCTCTCTTCTCTCTGGTACCCGACTTTCCAGCACTATTCTATCCCAAATTATCTCGAATCCAAGTCTTCAATATCACGCTCTTCATGTTATTGGATGTGTGATAGAATGGAAGGAAATTATTGGAGGTATAAGTTAGGTTATGTTTAAAGAAACCATTGAAACGATAGATGAACTTGAACAAAAAGTTGGAAAGCCAGGTAAAATAGCCGCAAATAAAGTCATTAACTACATAGATGATCATTGTTATGAATTTATCAGTCTATCTCCCTTTCTGACGATTTCCACTTGCGGAGCAGACGGAAGCTGTGATGTATCCCCTCGAGGCGATGACCCAGGGTTTGTACATGTTGTAGATGATAATCACCTTGTCATTCCTGAACGACCTGGAAATAAACGAGTAGATTCGATACGAAACATCCTAGAGAACCGTAACATCGGCATGCTGTTTATAATCCCCGGCGTTGAAGAAACACTACGAATCAATGGTAAAGCTACTATTATCCAAGATGCAGCTATTTTAGAAAAGATGGCTGCTAAAGGGCATGTACCTACCGTAGGTATAGGCGTCAAAGTGGAAGAGGTCTTCATTCACTGTGCCAAAGCATTTAAGCGATCCCAGTTATGGGACCCCTCCACATGGCTCGCACAAGAAGACCGCCCTAGACCAGCAAAAATATTAGCAGAACACGCTAAAGCTCTCCAAATGAACGAACAGCAGGTAGCTTCTTCTTTACATGAATCTTATACGAAACGGTTGTACTAATTAGCGAGAAGTCCACTTTTCACCTCATCCCAACGACACAGGCTGTTTTAGTAGGCTTTCCAGGTCGTAAATGAATTCGTATATGTCTGAATCCCGCCTCTTCCATAAAAGCTTGAATTTGACCTGAGGCATTTTCTGTAGTGTCATCCATTGCCTCTTTTTCATGTGGTTGTAGGGTAACCGCGATTTTTCCTCCATCATTCATATTTTCCTTAATAATCTTCAGCACTTCTACTGGATTTTCCCAGTACGGAATATTATTAATAGCTATCACCTTATCAATAGGTGATGAAAAAGAGGATAGCTCATCAGCTTTCAGGTTATCTAACTGAATCCACCCTTTTCTCACACCTTTTTCATTACGTCGTTTTGCTTGTTCAACCATTGCCTTAGACGGATCAACACCTGATATACGGATGTGTCCAATCTTCTTCGAGAGCTTTCTTATACAATAACCGGGACCAAATCCTATCTCCAGAACATGCTGGTTTGGTTGTATATTTAAAAAGGATAACGTCCACTTACTTATTTTGGCGTTCTCCCTGTACATAAACCATCCTACTACTTTCCCTATTAGACCTTTTGGTTTGGAAAACTGTGAAACAAATAATCCCATCTATTTACCTCCTTCATACCCTTTACATCATACCCGTTTCCCCCATGTTTTAAGATGAATTATAGGTGTGTCGAGGCATAATTCTTCCCCTAGTATCATGAACTAAATAGTAGTGATACTTTTATGAAAGGTGGAATGCACGTTGTATTATCCCCCTTCTCCTCCATACAGACAGGCCGAACGATCCTCTCAGCGAATCATGACCGTTACTGGAATTGGCACACTTTCTGCAACACCAACTATCGTTAAGATTCAGTTAGGGGTTGTTACGGAAGGTGAAGAACTGACCAAGACGCAACAAGAGAACGCACAAGCTATGAATAATGTCATACAATCGTTAAATCAAATGGGCATACCTTCAGAAAATATTCAAACCGTCGATTACTATATTTACCCACAATATGATTATGTTGATGGAAAACAAGAGTTTAAGGGGTATCAGGTCACACACATGATTTCCGTTACAATCGAAAATCTAGAAGAAACAGGTACCGTTATTGATACCGCTGTAAAAAATGGCGCAAACCGTGTATCGAACATACAGTTTACAATTAAAGACCCTCAAGAATTTTACGCTAAAGCGTTACGGGAGGCGTTAAACGATTGCGTAGTCAAAGCTCAAACAATGGCAGACACACTAAATCTTAACCTAGATCCTACTCCAATAAAGATTGTGGAGCGTGTTCAAGAAACACCTTCCTCCAACCAAACATTAGCCAAGTCTGAGGCAGTCGCTGGCGTATCCACTAAAATTGAACCTGGTCAACTCGAAATCATTGCGCGAGTGGAAGCACAGTTTCAGTATTTCTCCCCCTAATGTATAAGCATATCCTTCCTCTTTAATATAGGAGAATAGAAAAAAGACCACCCTTAAAGAAAGGAGGGCGAAATCATATTGTGATTTCGCCTTCCTTTCTTCTACATAGATTAAATCCTTTATAGCTAGCACATCATATATGCTGATTGCTTTACTTATTTCCTACAGTTTATTAATTTTAATAATGGGTACTCTTGAACACACACTACTACTCAAGGAGTGATATTCAATGAAAATTGCAGCAATTGTTGGCTCTAATCGTGAAGACTCCTATAACAAAAAAGTAGCAACCTTTATACAAGATCGCTACCGGGATTCGATGGACATTGAATTAATCAATATTAGGGACTTTCCTTTATACAATCAGGATGATGAAGAAGTACCTCCTGAAACGGTTCAATCTGCTGTAGAGCAAATCCATAATAGTGATGGTATCCTATTTGTTACACCAGAGTACAATCACTCTATACCTGCAGTGCTTAAAAATGCGATCGACTGGTTCTCGCGCTCCGGAAGACCAACAGCCGGAAAGCCAACTATGATTGCTGGAGCTTCCCAAGGAGCACTAGGTACCGTACGCTCACAACTACACCTGCGACAAATCTTAAATGCTCCTGGTGTGTCAGCCAAAGTGCTTCCTCAAAATGAGATATTCCTTGGAACCATACAAGACAAATTTGACGATAATGGGCAATTAACCGATCCTGGAACCATTGATTTTATTGATAACGTGGTGACAAACTTTAAAGATTGGATTAACCAAGTAAGCTAAAGCTTATTGAAACATAAATAAACATGAAAATGGGCACTTCTCATTTTTAGAGAAGTGCCCTATTTTATAAGTAAAGAAAGCATAAGTTCTGGCGCTTGTGCTTTTCTTATAAGTTAATCTACATAGCCGATTACTACTAATAGATAGGAAGATAAGCATGATAAAATAAAAAGGAGTGCTAAACCTAGCACTCCTAAAAATACCTACTTTATTTTGAAATAGAAGCGCTTAAGAACTCTTGCACTTCCTCTGGTGTTTTTGCGTTAGCACTATGAAGATGAGCTTTCTTTTCTCCGTTTTGGAAGATTAAAATACTAGGAATGCCCATTACTTCATATTCTTGAGCCACTTCTGGTAGTTCGTCACGATTAATTTCATACCACTCGAACTTATTGTATTCTTCTAAAATATCACCAATGAACATATCCATTCGCTTACAATCCGGACACCAGTTACCAGAAAACTTGATGATTACCGGTTGTTCGCCTTGGATGGTCTTATCAAAGACACTTCTATCATGAATAAACTCCATTAATTGGACCTCCTTAATAATGGTTCATACTTATTAAATCATATTAGAGCCTATCAGAAAATACCTATGCTCACAAATGTAAGGTGGATTACATCCTTTCTTTATAGCATATCTGTATAATAAAAGAACAAACACTCAGGGGGCTGGGAAACATGAAAAAATCAGGCTTAGCTGGATTTATTGTCTTAATACTTTTGTTATCTGCCTGCAACCAAGGACAAACACAGCAGTCAAACCCTAACGACCTTTCATGGGATGAAATAAAACAACAAGCAGATGGGACTACCGTAAATATTCACATGTGGGGTGGAGATGAAGGAATTAACCAGTACATGGACGAATGGGTAGCGCCTAGATTAAAGGAACAGTACAACATTACCCTTGAACGCGTTCCGATGGATACCCAAAATATACTACAAAAACTCCAATCTGAAAAACAAGCTGGAAAAAAAGATGGAACAATAGATATTGTATGGGTGAACGGTGAAAACTTTAAAAATGCTAAGGAAAACGACCTTCTGTATGGTCCATTTCGAGATCAACTTCCTAATTTCAACGATTATTATGATCAAGATAGCTTAGCTTTCCAATACGATTTTGGTACTCCGACAGAGGGATATGAAGCTCCTTGGGGAAAGGTTCAGTTTGTATTTCAATATGACAGCAACAAAATATCCAATCCACCAAAGAGTTTCGATGAATTACAAACTTGGATTAAAGAAAATCCAGGAAAATTCACGTACCCTAACGCAGATGATTTCTCCGGAAATGCATTCTTGCGCCAACTTCTGTATGCAACTGTGGAAGACCCAAAGGAAATCATTGAAGAACCATTTAGTAAGGAATATGCTTCTAAAAAAGCAGAACCTATGTGGGAATATTTAAATACCATCAAGCCTGACTTATGGAGAAATGGTGAGCACTACCCTGCATCGCTTACAGAGCTAGACCGCCTGTATAGCCAAGGAGATATATGGATGACTATGGGCTATAACGAAGCTCGTGCAGAACATCTCATAGAACAAGGAGTTTTCCCTGCATCAACTCGATCGTTTGTTATGGAACCTGGTTCACTTGGAAACACACACTTTTTAGCCATACCGTTTAATAGCTCAAATAAACCCGGAGCTATGGCTGCGATTAACTTCCTGCTCTCTCCTGATGCTCAGTATAAGAAACTTGAACCAACTTATTGGGGGGATAATACACCAATAAGTGTAGATAGACTTCCTGAAGAGCAGAAGAAGAAATTTGATTCTCTTAACCGAGGTGAAACTGTACTATCTACAGAGAAACTCGAAAACAGCTTTTTACCTGAAGCGGATTCAGGTTACGTGGAATGGATAAAGGAGAATTGGAAAGATGAGATTATCCGAAACAAATAAGGCTTGGTTGCTACTGCTACCAGCCTTTCTTTTTCTTTTACTACCTATTTATGGGTTACTATCTGCTTTATGGAGCAGTTTAAGAGTTAATGGCACGTTTTCTATATCCGTTTATCAACAATTATTGGCACGAGATGCCTTTTGGGGATCATTAATCTATAGTTTACGCATCGCTATTGTAGCAACGCTGTTATCCTTAGGCTTTGGCCTTTTGTTCACAAGGACATTCACAGAATATATTAATAAAACATCTGGGAAGTTAGCTGCCTGGATTCCCATGCTATTCCCTCATTTCGTGTGGGGCTATCTCGTATTACTACTATTTCAACAAAGTGGCTTTATTTCTTATATGGCATTTCAAATGGGCATTATTGATTCAAGAGAAGCTTTTCCCATCTTAACGAATGATAAAAGTGGTTTCGGTATGATTCTAACGTATATGGGAAAGGAGATACCTTTTGTTATTCTCATGCTCCTCCCTATTTATACGCAGCAAAATACCCATTATCAAGATCTTGTACAAACCCTTGGTGGAAACCGATGGCATAGTTTTAAAGATGCAGAGTGGCCGTGGATTTTTCCTGTGTTACTGGAAACCGGTGTCATCTTATTTTCATTCATTTTTAGCGCATATGAAATTCCGTATTTGCTCGGCGCTACATTCCCGGAAATGATTTCGATCCTTACCTATGATTGGTTTTATTCAGGTGATTGGAGTGAACGTCCACTCGCTTTCGCCGCGATGATTTCAACAAGTATCATTATCGGAATTATAGCATGGATAGGATTTTCATTAATGAATCGAAAACGCTGGCTGTTAACGAAAGGAAACCGGTAAGATGCAGTATAATTCAAGAATAAAAACTGCCAGCTTCTGGTTTTTGACAAGCGTTCTATTTCTATTTCCAGTGGTATTTTTAATTGTTAAGAGTTTCACACTACCTTGGAGGTATCAGGCTCACTTTCACATGCACTTTACACTTAGAGGATGGACTACACTCCTTTCAGAGAACCAATTAGTAAGCGCTACATTCATGTCTTTACTAATCGGCGGAGTTATAGTGATACTAAACCTACTCATTGGATTGTCAGCAGGAAAAGCATTGGCATTTTATCAATTCAAAGGAAAATCAATTATGGATACGCTTTTTTTGCTACCTCTTATATTTCCTTTACTAGCGATTGCAATGGGGGTTCATATTGCAATGATACGACTCGGGTTGGCAGATATGTGGGTCGGTGTTGTTCTCATTCACCTGGTTCCCACCATTCCGTACAGTATAAAAATTCTACGGAATGGCTATGTATCGTTAGGATCAAATATACTGGAACAATCTACTTCGCTTGGGGCTAATGTATGGAACCGATTCTTAACAATCGAGCTTCCATTATTGAAACCTGCTTTACGAAGTACGATTTTCTTAACGTTCGTCATTAGTCTCAGCCAATACGTCATCACTGCCATAATTGGTGGAGGAAACGTCGTAACATTGGCGATGGTCTATTTCCCTTTCTTACAATCTGCCAGTAGTACTGTTTTAGCAGCCTTTTCGATATGGTTTGCACTCGTACCAATCTTATTTTACATCATGGTAGAATTTATCCTATGCTTTTTGCCATACCAATCACCATGGAGGATGAAATCATGACGCAATCATCATTTATCACACTACAACATGCCTCTAAATCCTTTGGAGATGAGGTTATTTTCAAGCATGTGCAGGCACAGCTTTCTAAAGGAGAGATACTTAGTATTGTAGGTCCATCAGGAAGTGGAAAAACCACCCTTCTTCGTTGTCTAGCTGGATTAGAACCCTTCTCAGAAGGCGATTTTATAATTGATAACCAAAATGTAACGAAGCTTACAGCCAATAAAAGACCTGTTAGTTTAGTATTTCAACAAGCATTACTTTTCCCCCATATGACGATTTTAGATAATGTGGCTTATGGACTTACCTTCCAAAAGATTAAAAAGGAAGAACGGGGTAAACAAGCACAGGAATTCATTGAAAAAGTCGGGTTGAAAGGCTATGAGAAAAGCTTCCCCCACGAATTGTCAGGAGGCCAACAACAACGAGTTTCCTTGGCCCGTTCGCTTGCTATATCACCGGATCTAATCTTATTAGACGAACCGTTTAGTAGCCTTGACCCGAAGCTTCGTCATGAGATGAGAGACTGGGTTCGTAAGCTTCTGAAGTCTCAACAGATGACAGCTATCTTTGTTACACATGACCGGGAGGAAGCGATGCAAATGGGGGATCGCGTTGGTGTCTTTCATGATGGAGTCTTTCAACAAATAGGCACACCTCAAGATGTTTATCGAAGTCCTGTTAACCCTTTCGTTGCAACATTTTTCAGTGATTGCCTTGTATTGGATGGTCGTAAATATGTCCCAGTGTCTCATTTATATATTAGTAAAAACACTTCAAGTGATGCGTACCTTCAACTGGAAGCAATTGTCCAAAATCAGGTGTTTATCCATGGAGAAACATTTTATCAACTTTGGATTGAATCCATGGGAAAACGAATCACCTTACCCAGTTCCCTTTCGTTACATGAGGGGGGAAATGTAACTATTATGGCCAACGCTGAAGCAGTTCAATTGTTTCCTGAAGTCGAAATAAAGGAATGATTAAAATGAAACAGTGGAAAAATTGGATTAAACCAGCCATCGTAATTCTATTATTCTTGTTAGCAGCATACATTGTGCGATTTGAGCTCAATATAGGAAAAGAAGCAATTAAAGACTTCATTTTATCATTTGGTGTTTGGGGACCACTTATATTCTTTTTACTGTATGCACTAGGTCCGATAGTCTTCTTCCCTACTTCGGTCATGTCCCTCGCTGCCGGCCTTGTATATGGTGTATTTCCAGGAGTCATTTATATTTTACTTGGTGCTACAGGTGCTGCTGCTACAGGGTACGTAATGGCACGATATTTTGGAGATTCGTTACTAAAGTTTCACACATTTAAATGGTCAGATCAAATTTATGAGAAAGTACAAGAACGTGGTTTTTTATATGTGCTTGTGTTAAGACTCATTCCCATTATGGGCTTCGACATTTTAAGTTATATTTCTGGTATAGCTCGTGTGAAATTTGGTTCTTTTATTCTAGCAAGTTTTCTAGGAATGATGCCTGGTACATTTGCTTATGCCTTTCTTGGTTCGAGTATTGGGGAAGGTGATTCAAGCAAGATTGCAATCGGAATTGGTTTTTTCGTATTACTAATGTTCATCACATATCTACTTCGCAATCGTGTGAAAAGATGGCTCGGTTTATCCTAATAAGGAGGTGCTCCTATGTTAGACACACATGCTCGCAAATATGTTCAACCTTCTATTGAACATACATCAAAATGGCTCACGAAAAGAGGGCTTACTCCTAACCAAGTTACCGTTATCGCCTTTATCATCGGTGTTTCTGCTGGAGTGCTGTATGGATCTGGGCTACCCATTGTAGCTGTTTTAGCTCTGTGGTTATCAGGCTTCCTAGATGCTGTAGACGGCACGATGGCTCGGATGACACAACCATCTGGCTTTGGAACCGTTATGGATATCACATTCGATCGGGTGGTAGAGATTAGTATTATCTTAGGGATAGCTTATGTTCATCCAGAAATGTTGTGGCCGCTCCTCTTATTAAGCGTGTCGATTATTTTTTCTATGACAATCTTTTTAACAGTAGGAGCTGTCTCCGATAAACAAGGTGTAAAATCCTTTTATTATCAGACGGGTTTAGCAGAGCGTTCAGAAGGATTCATTCTATTTAGTATTATGATGTTGTTTCCATCCATATTGCTATGGTCTACGTTGGCCTTCTTTATTATAGAACTGTACACGGGGCTCCAACGATTTATGGAAGCAAAACGGATTTTGTCATAAAGGAGAGGGTATTGTGAAAAAATATGATCTTATTGTAGTAGGTGGCGGTGCTGGAGGGTTAACTGTTGCAGCAGGTGCTGCCTCTCTTGGTGCAAACGTAGCATTAGTCGAAAAACGCGATGACCTAGGCGGGGATTGCCTTCACTTTGGGTGCGTTCCATCAAAAGCCCTAATTGAAGCAGCAAATGAGGTGTATCATGCTCGAAATGTACAAGCCTATGGCATTCATGCTTCTGGTGAGGTTGACTTGAAAGCTATTAATGATCGAGTGAAGGCTTCCGTTGATCACATTCAGGAACACGATGATATTGACCGCTTCAAAGAATTAGGAATCGACGTCTATCTAGGTGGAGCTTCTTTTGCTACCGATCACGAAATACAAGTCGAGGGCCATGAGAATATTTACGGGAAACGTATTGTCATTTCAACAGGGTCCCGCCCTAATGTACCATCTATTGAAGGCTTAGAAGAGACAGGCTATATTACAAATGAATCAGCCTTCAACCTTGAACAACTACCGCAAAAATTAGTGTTTATTGGCGGCGGACCAATCGGATTAGAGCTAGCTCAAGCATACTCTAGACTTGGTTCTGAAGTTACCGTACTAGAAGCAGGACCACATCTACTAGGAAAAGAAGACCAAGACATTCAAAATACCGCACAAAGTATGCTTGAACAAGAATTGAATGTCATCACAAATGCACGCGTTTCAAAAACGTCTCGACACGATGAAAAAAATTATGTGCACTACACTATAGGCGATGAAGATCATGTTATCGAAGCTGATCAAATCTTCTTAGCTGTTGGCCGAAAACCTAACACAGACAACCTGCAACTAGAAAACACAGGTGTGGAAATGGATGAAAAAGGTCATGTCAAAGTAGACGACACCCTAAGATCCTCCGTTCCACATATCTTCGCTGTTGGAGATGTGAATGGTGGATTGTATTTCACCCACGTTGCAGGCTATGAAGGCAAAACCGTCGTACAAAATGCCCTATACGGCTTAAAACGAAAAGTTTCCTACGACAACATTCCATGGAACACCTATACAACACCAGAAATATTCCATTACGGCCTAACCCAAAAAAAAGCACAAGTAAAGCATGGCGACGTCATGATCTATAAAACAGAACTCGACCAAGTAGACCGCTTCGTAGCAGACCATGCCACCAATGGATTCATTAAGATCATTACAGATACAAAAGGAAACATAGTAGGCGCACACGCTATCGGAAAAGGCGCAGGAGACTGGATGCAAGTCGTCGTTCTAGCAGTAGAGAAAGGCATGAAAATCGGAGACCTATCCAACATGATCTACCCATACCCAAACCACACTGCCTCCATCGAAAACGCCAGCAACCAATACTGGAGAGCCAAACTCTTCAATGGCGTCATCCCAAAACTATCCAAAACCTTTATACGATGGTTTAGGTAAGATCAAAAGCGCAAGCGCCTTGGTCACCCCCGACAGGCTTAAGGCAAGCCTCGAAGTGGCGTTTTTTGCCACAGCGAGGATTGACTTAAGACCCCGAGGGGGTAGGCGCTGGAGCTGGACGTGGACAGAAAGCGGAGGCGACTGCTTAGCTCCGTACGCATAAGTAAGATTTTCGTAAGAGGCGTTTAGCCTCTGGAGAAAAGATTGCTTATGACGCTAGGAGCTAGGAGGCGCCCCGGTAGCGACGTATGTGCTGGACTGAACCGTAGGAGATAAAGGAAACACAAAGAACGAAGTGATTCGATGTTGATTTGTTGGAGTCCAAACAGGCGAAAACAAAGAAAGTTGGATGTACTTTTATACATCCAGCAACTCTTTCGTCTTTTCCGCATTCACAGAAAAATGTTGTATCCCTTTTTTAATATAGCCTTCTTTTTTTAATTGGCTAATGATAGCGCTTGTCGTTTCTCTTGTGGAACCAATCATATTGGCCAAGTCATGATGTGTTAATTTCATCTCAATGGTTTGCCATTCATTTTTCCGTCGACCAGTTTTCTCACTAAGCATTAGTAGTAAATACAGCAACCTATTTTTCACATCACTTAACGCTATTTTTTCACTAATCGTGTACACTTCTTTAAGCCTGGTCGATAGAATATCAATTAACTTTAAAGCAATATTGGAATTAGTTTGAATGAATTGTTCAAAGTCTTCGTTACTTAAAATACACAGATATGTATCCGTCATGGCTTCTGCGTAAATTTCATTATCTGTAAGTGACATCGTAGAAGTTTCACCAAAGATATTCCCATCCACTAGTATATCTACCGTAAACTGTTTACCTTGAGAATTCATACGATACAAACGCACTTGCCCTTGTTTAAGTAAAAATAAAGCTTCAATCGGGGATTCTGGTGATAAGATAAGCGTTCCTTTTTTAACAGGTTTCATCTCACTCATTTCATCTACGACCATTAGCTCTTCTTTCGGTAGTTCATCAAATAAACTGATTTGGGAGAGCATTAGTAATTTATCCACTATCCATCACCTCTTTTTTGTTTTGTCACATTAGAGAATAAGGAGGGCCACATCATGAATCTACTTTACACAATGGACGGTTGCAAAAACTGTTTTAAAGCAAAAAAACATTTACAGGATCTAAACATTAGTTTTGAAGAAGTAAACATTTTACAAGAACCTAATTCTCATCAAAGATTAAAAGAACTCGTTGGAGAGGTTTACGCTCCAGTTTATGTAACCGATCAAGATGTTTTTAAAGGTTTAGACATATTGAATTACGATACAAAGAACCTTCGCTAATAGCGTAGGTTTACATATAGTATAATCTAGGGGTAATGAAATATGAATAGCCATAACGAACAAGACATTATTATTGCTAAAAATACTATGGCGCAACAAAAAGAAACCATCTCATCCTTTTTGGATATTGCCGAGTCTATTGTAAAACAAACCAACCAGATAACTCAGACATCTACTTCTATCAACAACAATCTAGATGTAGCTGCGGAGAAAACTACGGAAGGTACACACATTTCACGAAAGAGATGCAAGAAATACAACAGTTTTCCTCTGTATTGCTAGAAAAGGTGAAGATTCTATCCTCCCTATTAAAAGCATTAACAGATATCATTTCAACCCTTCAAAAAATCTCTTCCCAAACTTGCCCTTAACGCTTCCATAGAAGCAGCTCGAGCTGGAAATACAGGTCGAGGTTTTAGTGTTGTTGAGCAAGAAGTTCATAAGCTCTCCGAAGAAAGCCATGAAGCAACAGAAACGAATGATGCTGGAACCGGAAAAGTGAATGCCGCAGCTGAAGTAACCAGAGATGAGATCCCGCGTAAAGACGTGGCGAAAGTGATTGTAGAGAATCTTAATAACGACAGTCTGATCAATAAAGAATTTCAGGTGACCAAAGGGGATACCCCTATTTTAGACGCGCTGAAAACCATCTAAACAAACAAAACCCTGTCCGATTCGTAAGGTCGGACAGGGTTTTTTGCTTTATTTTTTGTGACGGTCGGAGCGTGTTTCAGTCGCATTGTGATCGTGATCAGTCTGGTTGTCATGTATTTCAGGATTGAATGGTTCTTCTTGTGCATGGTGATTTCCTTGATTGTTATCGTAGTGCTCACTTTGCCCGTGGTGGTCTTGGTGCTTATGGTGTCCGTGGTCGTTCTGGACGTGCTCCGGATACATGGAACTGTTTTCTGTACGGTTTGATATGAACGTGCGATATACTTGCTCCGCATGTTTTTCTGCAGCTTCAACGAGTACGATGATTTTTCCGTCCTTCAAATGACCTTCGTACTGTTTTGCCTGCTCTTTCGGCATACCCATACCTACGAGGGCACCGACGATTCCACCGCCACCGGCTCCGACTCCTGCCCCCGTCAGAGCAGAAGCGAGAGGTCCTGCTGCGGCGATTTGACCGACTCCGGGAATGGCAAGAAGGCCAAGGCCGACTACAAGACCGCTGAGTCCCCCGAGCACTCCACCGGAGGCAGCACCAATTCCTGCTCCTTTACCGGCATTTTCCCCGCGACCGCCTCTATTCGAGGTGACACTTGTTTTGGTTTCATCTTCTAGTACATTCACTTTGTTTTTGTCCTGGGCAAAAACGGAAATGTCATTCACTTTGTACCCGTGTTTCGTTAATCCCTGAATAGCTCTTTCTGCATCTCCGACGTGTGAGAACACGCCGCCGATCAAGTGACTGGCCATGATAATTCCTCCTTTAAATTCTAACCTGCTGAACGATACCCGCGAACAGGTTGAATATGCAGCGACAACCTAAAAACAGGAAAAACGACCCACGGAAATGGCTGAAATAAAGAGGTTTACAAAAAATTCAGACTGATATATGATAACAGACAAAGAACAAAAAAACTGCATACCGATTGATGCACTAGGGGAGCCATACGTGGCTGAGAAGAACACAGTTCTGACCCTTTGAACCCGATCTGGATAATACCAGCGTGGGGAAGTGCGGTCTGAGTGATAACACAAACTCTTTTTGATAGACAGACTGCATCCCACGACCGGGTGCAGTCTTTTTGTTTTTTAAATCAGAAGGAGGAATTATAGATGAGTCAACAGTGCGGAAATTCAAGGATTGCAGGGTGTTCGTTTTCGGTGCATCCGATGACTGACCAGTTCGTGGAATATATCAAAGGAAGTCTGAAAGAAACGGACACATCGAATGTTTGGATGGATACTGACGAAGTGACGACAACGGTCCGCGGGGAAATCGAGCATGTTTTCGATGTTACAAGAGCTGTGTTTTTGAGAATTGCTAAGACCGGTGTACACACGGCATTCAATGCCACGTATTCCATCGGGTGTCCGGGAGATTCTGCAGGAGATCAGTACACAGGGGACATCGGTGAGCCTGCCAATGGTCTTCATGAGGTGAAACAGCATACCAGTGCAAAGTTTTCCCTTTATCCTATGGGCGGTGGGGATTATATGGAAGTCATTTACCGGGAAATAGACAGGATGAAAGAGAAAGGAATTGATGTGTCTGCCGTTCATTATGCAACGAAACTATCTGGAGATGTGAATGATACGTTCCATGGTTTGGAGGATGTATTCCGGGAAACGGAAAGAAGCGGATCTTCTCATACCGTAATGACAGTGACGATGTCGGCAAACAGTCCGTCTCAGAAAGAGGAGCAGTCATGAAAAACTGGAAGTTGAAAGAAATCGTGGTCATGTCCGTGCTTTCGGTAGTTTTCGCTGTCGTCTACCTGGCTTTTCTTCCTGTCGGAAAGGTGCTCGTGGGATTTTTCGGTCCAATCGGCTATGATTTCATTTTCGGCATCTGGTTCATCGTTTCGATCATTGCCGCCTATATCATTCGGAAACCGGGAGCTGCTTTTCTTTCGGAAACGATTGCGGCAACAGTGGAAGTGCTGCTTGGAAATGCGGTAGGGCCGATGCTAATTATCAGCGGAATGATTCAGGGACTCGGGGCGGAAGCCGGGTTCGCTTTGACCCGCTATCGCCGTTATGATTTATGGACACTGATGTTTGCTGGGATGATGGCCGGTGTGTTCAGTTTCGCCTGGGGGTACTTCCAATCAGGGTTTGCAGCCCTTGCCGGAGGTTATGTTCTGCTTATGTTCATCACCCGTGTCATCAGCGGTGCTCTGCTTGCAGGGGTAGCCGGCAAAGCACTAAGTGACGCATTGGCAAAAACGGGAGTGCTTTCGAGCTTTGCTTTAGGTAAAGAAAAACGGAAGAAGCATGCTGCATGATGAGCGTTCGGAATCTCACGTTGCAATATGAAGATATGGAAGAGCCGGTAATACAGGATGTATCGTTTTCCGTTGTAGAAAAGGAGACAGTACTCCTTCTTGGAGCGAGCGGGTCGGGTAAGAGCACGCTCACTCATTGTCTTACGGGTCTTTATCCAAGAGAACTGGAAGGAACAATGGAAGGGGAAGTCACTCTTCATGAGAAACCAGTGGCTGATGCTTTACCCGGAGCCATAAGTCGCAGTGTCGGCATTGTATTTCAGGATCCAGAGACTCAATTCTGCATGCTGACGGTAGAAGATGAAATGGCATTTGGACTCGAGAATCTACAGGTGGCCCCGGAGTTGATGGAGGAGAAAGTCGATGCGGCCCTTCAGGATGTCGGGTTACGGGAGAAAAAGAAAGAAATGATTACGGCCCTGTCCGGTGGAGAAAAGCAGAAGCTGGCACTCGCCTGTATTCTTGCCATGAACCCGCCTATGATCATTCTTGATGAGCCGACGGCCAATCTCGATCCGGTAGCGACAGAGGCGTTCGTTTCTCTACTGGAGACGCTGAAAGAAGAGCGCCATTTATCTCTTTTCATAATCGAACACGACCTGGACCCCTGGGTCTCTATGACAGACCGGGTATTGATGCTCGGAAGGGATGGACGAATTTTTTACGATGGACCGCTCCGCGAAGGATTGCAAGAACACGCAGGAAACCTGAAGCATCAAGGGGTCGCTATGCCGATGGTATCTGAGCTGGCACTTCAGGCAGGAGTAGCCGAACCTCCATTTCCATTGACGATAGATGAGCTGAGAAGGCGAAATCCTGTTCTGGAAGGGAAGCAAAGAGTGAGAAAAGATGAAATACCATTGCTTCGGGCAGAGAACGTAAGCTGGAAATCTGTTCTGAAAGATGTGAATGTGACTATTTCGAATGGATCTTTCACAGCGGTTGTCGGACCGAATGGAAGCGGGAAGACGACGCTTTGTCGGTTGCTTGCCGGTATAATATCCCCTTCTGCCGGTAAAGTCGAGCACCCTTTTGGAAAAAAAGAACAGTTCCGCCACGTCGGATATGTCTTCCAGAACCCTGAGCATCAGTTTCTCACGGACAGCGTATGGGAAGAGGTTTCCTATAGCGGTGCTAACCGTAAACAGGTACAGCAAATGCTTGAGTGGTGCGGATTGTCGAAGCATGTGGATATGCATCCCTTCCGTCTCAGTCAGGGCCAAAAGCGAAGGCTTAGTGTAGCCACGATGCTCGTAAATGATCAGGACGTTTTATTTCTCGATGAACCGACGTTCGGCCAGGATGCTGCGTCCACGGAACATTTGATGAACCTAATCGAGGAAAAACATCGCTCAGGAACGACCATTGTCATGATTACCCACGATATGGAACTTGTCGATACCTATGCTACCCGGGCCATTGCTATGAAAGAGGGAGAGGTTGCTTTTACCGGCGTTCCTGAAGAATTGTGGGAAGAGGACGTTGAGGCATTCCATTTGAAGCGGCCGTTACGAGCTCAGATAGAGGAGGCAGCTTATGTACCTCAATAAGATGAATCCCAGTGTGAAAGCACTGACGATTCTTGGGCTGGTTCTCGTGCTGGCGCTGATGTTTGATCCGATTACCCCGCTTCTTTTCACGGTTTCTGTGATTATCATCACATTTTTGTTCGGGACGTTTCGGAAAAAACATTACGTGTTGTACCTGCTCCCTTTTATAATCTTCGCTTTCGGAATGCTCTGGACAACAATCGCTTTCGCAGATATGCCTAAGAATCCCGGCGATACAGTGAATCTTATCGGGTGGGAAGTACCGAGAGAGGATTTAATGGTTGCTCTGTCCCTATCTTTTCGTGTTCTGGCATTTGCGACGCTGTCGTTGTTGTTTATGTTCACAACAAACATGGTGGCATTTTTGCTCAGCCTTATGCAGCAGCTGAAGCTGCCGCCGAAATTAGCGTATGGAATCATGGCAGGGTACCGTTTCTTGCCTATGTTGAAATCGGAATTCGGCCAGATCCAGGCAGCCCATCGCGTGCGAGGTCTTGGTCAGGAAAGCCGGTGGAAGAGGTATCGCCGATTTGCTGTGCCACTTTTAGCAGGAGCCATCCGGAAAGCGGAAAGGACAGCAGTAGCGATGGAGTCGAAAGGGTTCACGGGAAGCCGGGAGCGAACCTTTTACCGGAATCTTTCCATTCGTAAAAAAGACTGGCTGTTTCCGGCAGGGATGAGTCTGTTGCTTGGTCTGATTCTTTTTCTCAGTATTCATTTCGGTTATTTTTCCTGGTACCAGGGGCAATTATGAAGATATAGAAAAACGCTCAGAATCTTTGAGCGTTTTTTTACGTTAATCAACTTTTTGCATATATAGGATCTGGCCCCCCTCGCAATGAAAATGAAGCCCGTCGCTTTGTTCAAAAGCTGTCCACTTTTAGAACCGACGCGCAGCTTCGTCGTCGTAGCGGAAGATATGGTGTAAGACAGATTACATGCTTTAATAATAAAAATATCCTATAATGAATTCGAAACAACTTAAAGGAGGATTTAATCATGGCAGAACAAACTTTTCATGTTAAAAGTAACTCAAAAGGACTAAAAACTGATATTGAAACAGCAGATCAACACAAACTTGTTATAGATGAACCAGAAAAAATAGGCGGAACCAATGAAGCTGCTGATCCACTATCTACTCTTCTAAGTTCCCTAGCAGGTTGTGAGACTGTAGTAGCAAACTTCGTAGCTAAAGAAATTGGTTTTGACTTACAAAGCATCGACTTCGACATTAAGGGTTCTCTAGATCCTCGTGGGTTAATGGGTACGGAAGGTGTACGCCCATACTTCCAAACCGTTACTATTAATGCTAAGGTTCACACAAGTGAATCCCAGGAACGTATTAACGAACTACAGCGTATCACAGATGAACGTTGCCCAGTATATACAACGCTACAAGCAGCTGATGTTCAATTAACAGCTAACTGGGAAAAAGCATAATCTAATGCAAATCATATAAATGAAAAAAAGCTACTTCCTAATGGAAGTAGCTTTTTTTATAGTAAAGGAAATTTTTTCGCCGCTAAACGGGCGCTTGCATCTTTCTTTGATGTCACTTCTCCTTTAGTACACATGCCCATTTTTGGGGAATTTGCGGAATAATCCAACCAAAACAAGGGCATTTGCATACATTAATAAAGAAGTCATAACAAAAGGAGGGGTTTAGATGAGTGGATATGGTTACGGTGGCGGATTCGCATTAGTCGTTGTACTTTTCATACTTTTGATTATTGTAGGAGCATCTAAATTCGGTGGATATGGTGGCTACGGATACTAATATTTAAACAAGAAAAGCACAAGCGCACGTTTAGCGACGTACAAACTGCTGCCCACAGGACGTGGGTTGGTTCGATATTGCTGAGTAAAGCGGGCCTACAGGACTTAGGTCAGTTCGATGTTGCTGCGTGATGCAGCGGTGTTAATCGAACTTCTATCACCCAAGAACCTTCCCGGATTCCTGTTGACTTATCGTAAGGAGGAGCAGGAAGTTTGATAGGCGCTGGGCGCTGGAGCTAGACATCTAGCGCCACATTTTATTCTTAAAATCACTAGCGAAAAAGGAGGAACTTGTATGTATGGATATGGAGGATATGGTTGTTGCCAAACTGGAGGAGCTGGCTATGGTAGCTTTGTATTAATCGTTGTGCTATTCATCCTACTAATCATTGTAGGAGCAACAGCTTTCAAATACTAATCAACGTATTCAGGTCACCCAATGACGCTGTGCTAAAAAATAATAAAGAACCCCAACACGTACCAGCGTGTTGGGGTTCTTTATTTCCATGTCCATCATCAATATTCAATTTTCCCTAATAAATACGCAATAATCAAACCACCTATAAAGGTAATGAGACTTAATAATACCGAAACTGGTACACCAGGAAATAATACTCCAACAGATCCTATCACAAGGCCTATGACGATTGCATAGGTGTAGGAAGGATAGTGAGTGAATAAATGATTAATGATTTTACTACTAATCATCAGTCCAACTAGAACACCTAATCCTATGATAACAATCCGTACCAATTGAAATTCGGATAATGCTTGAATAACTGTGGGATAAACCCCGGCAAGTAACAACATAAATGATCCACTTATACCTGGGAGAATCATAGCCATACTGGCCAGCCACCCAGAGAAAAATAATAGTACAAACTGACCCGTAGTGAGGGACGCTCCCCACGGTTCTGGTGTTCCTTTATTCACAAACATCAGTAAACTAATTAAGATGGCACTCATGATCATAAAACCATAGTGCTTCTTCCGAAAATGTTGTTTATATTCTGCTTGTTTAAACAGAAACGGGATCACACCTATAATCAACCCTAGAAAAAAGTATAGGGTTGGTTGTTGATGTACATCTAGCAACCAATGAATAAGTTTACTAAGCGTCAGTATTGCAACCCCTATTCCCACAATCAAGGGAACAAAGAAGCCAACGTGTTTTTTCCATTCCCTACTAAATACTCCATCAACTGCTTTAATTAATCGACTATAAATTCCAAGCACAACTGCTATCGTGCCTCCACTGATACCAGGAACTAAGTCACTCGTTCCCATCAACAGACCCCGGTATAAATTTCTCCACTCCATCTGCCTGAACTCCTTTTTAGATTGCTTCTTCCTCATTACATAGTTCTGCTATATTAGATGCTGTTTTACGGATTAAATCTAAATCGTATTGATGATAATCCTCATCTTTTATAGCATCTAGAATATAAATTGTGAAGGACCATATATCTTTTCGAATATGCTCTTCATTTACGAGGGCTATTTTATATAATGATTCTAAAATGCCGTTCATGACTGATACATCATTTTTTCCATATAAACGAATTTGATAGAAGCTTTTATAAAGATATTGGTGGTACGATTTGGGTTCGACAATTAATCTTAATTCATCCTGTTTATCGGTATAATAACGGAATGGTTTATGTTTATGCCCTAATTCCGCAAGTAATGAGCCAATTCGATTGATACAGTTAATGGCTGTGTGAGGGTCATTTATACCAGGTGAAATAGCTCGAAGCGCAATTTCAACTAGCTTTTGTATAGAGAACTCAATGTCTTGTACATTCGTTCGTTCTTTACCAATAATGACATAATCTAAGCTAATATCTTCATTTAGATTTTCTTCCCCATCTTTAAATTGATAGTAAAAGATGGGAGAACCTGACTCAACATAATCACCGACCTGCACGTTAACATTAATAAACACGTTATTTTTTTGGGCCCAATTAATGAATGGACGGAAATCAATATGTTGCACATATCCACTTACTTTTGCTTTCATATAATGCTTTTCTTTTTGATTTAATCGTTTAATTTCTTCTTGATTCCATTCTTCATAAATACCATAAGCTTTCTCAGAAAACTTACGATTGATTACATGAATCGTTTCATTTTGTATTTTCCCGATTAGATTGTTCACCTGTACCCAGCGAGCTGAGTGATGAATAAACCAAACGAAAAATGCCAATGTACATGCTGTGACCAGAACTGTAATAAATGGACTAATCATCAACTTCGTTTTACTAGACGGTAGTAATAATAAGTTACCTAAAGAAAACATAAATCCAAACACATATACACCCAATACGTTTTGGGTGATGCGATCTGTCATAAAGTCCTCTAAAGCTCTCGGGGAGAACTGAGAGGAATATGTAGTTAGGACCACCATAATAGAAGAAAAACTAATCGTTGTCATCGTTAACATCGCTGTAATTAATGAAGAGTATAAATATAAAGCCATGCTCCGCTTCCCTAAAAAGAGGGTTGGAACATGTTGCTCAATAAATGGCATAAACCACAAATCTAACATTTTGGTCAAGGCTATTCCAACTATTGATAAAATACCATAGATTAAAGGTACAAACCAAAAGCTATCGCGGACACTTAACCACAATCTTGTATTTCGCATGGGGACGACCTCATTTCCCTTAATTATTTCACTAAAACAAGTTTACCCCCTGTTTCTCTCAATAAACCATGAGAAAAACAAGGGGTAATAAAAAAATGGCTTTATCCAAGTGCTACGTCTAAGGTCATCATTACGGCAAACCCTATCATTAAGCTAATGGAAGCAATGTCTGTATTTCCTTTTTCTAGTGAACCAGGTATGATTTCTTTTGCTACTACAAAAATCATCGCACCTGCTGCGAAGCTTAACGCATAAGGCAAAATAGGCTGAATTAAAATAACTGCTAATGCCCCTACAACGGCCGAAATAGGTTCAACCATACCTGAGAACTGTCCATACATAAAGCTTTTTCCTTTTCTCATACCGTCACGGTGGAGTGGCATAGAGACAGCTGTACCTTCCGGAAAGTTCTGAATCCCGATTCCGATAGCCAATGCTACGGCACCAGCTAAAGTAGATTCGGTAACACTGGAAGCCAAAGCTCCGAACGTAACACCGATAGCAAGCCCCTCAGGAATGTTGTGAAGAGTCATGGAAAAGACTAATAACGCCGTACGATTTTTTGCTCGATTATCTTTAATATCATGAAGATATTTATCAGTATCTAGCATTGGTAGCATCTTATCCACCATAAGCAATAAAGCTCCACCTAATAGAAACCCTACAACGGCTGGAACCCATGCTGGAACAGGGCCATTTTCCGCCATCTCAATAGCTGGCGAAAGTAACGACCAATAGCTTGCTGCAATCATAACGCCACCTGCGAAAGCAAGCATGCTATCTAGAAACTTTTGATTAGCGTCTTTTACAAAGAATACAAGTGCAGCTCCGGCTGCCGTCATTCCCCACGTAAATAAAGTCGCTAAAAAGGCTTGCATGACTGGGTTTAATGAGTTAAATGCTTCGATCATTGTTGTCACCTCTTTACTATATATCATTTTTGCATGAGTGCAATTTTTCTTGTCTAAACCATTTTATATGGTGTTATCCAAATAAGTCAAACATACTACTTAAAAACCCCAACTCCACTTATGAGTTGGGGAACTATTAATCTATTAATTTTAGATTTCCGTTTCGATATTGATACGTACTAGTCGAGTCATCCTCGCTACCAGTCTTAATAACATACTGATCTCCGTTTTTTTCTAACCGTGCATAGTCGCTACCTATTGCATCTCCAACATTAATGCGGTCGAACGTCTCAAAATGAGGAATATAAAAGACAGTTGTAAACGGCTTTAACTGGTGCCCGCCTTCTGTAGATACCATTTCTTCATCCCCATCCGCATCCACATCGATTTCTTGGAAATTTGGAATCGAGGCTATTATCTTGAAATAACTTCCTTGCTCTTGAGTTGGGTTAAAGCCAATGATATAAGTTTGTTGCACGAAACCACCATCTACCTCATTGGATCCATTGATTACAATTTCTCGGTTTTCATCTGAAGTATATTGTTCTGTATCAATCTGAATGGAATCGTCCTTATACCCTACTCTCCCTACTCGAAACCATTTATTATCATACCGAATGTAAGCGAAGGCAGGAGCATTGGCTTTAGTTGTATTGCCATTAGCAAATATGTGAACGGTAGCTTCTTCTCCATTCCCTAAAGGTAGTGGAGATGTCTTATTGATTTCTTCCCACATTGAGTATGGATCATCCCGTTGAATCGAATCCAGACCCCAAACGGAACTTTGAAACGCATGAGCATTAATGGTATCTTTAGCAACTCGTTGCCAGCCATTTTGTTTATTTTCGAATGATAAGTAAGCATTTTCATCAAATTCTCTGTTTTCAAATCTCACATTTAGTCTGCTAGGATCATCCCATCCATAAATGGTTGCTGTACCAGCATTACTGTTATAGGAATGAATCGTCTCTCCTTCGAGCTGATTGTTGTTGTCTAGCGTATAAATCGATACTCCCTCATTGTGATCGTTAGCGTCTTTTTGATTGTTCAAGGATTGGATAACAGCAATTTGATGGTCAGGACCCCAAACTGGTTCTTGTGTGGCTTCTTTCATCGATGTATATGACAAATCATCCATGTTAAAAACATTCCAATTAAATAGCGTATAGCTTGTCAGTACATACTTGTTGTCAGAGGACCAAGTAAAAGAACGAACATTTTGTATGTCTTCTTGTTCTGGAATGATTAGACGAGGAGATTCTTCTCCCACTTCCCATATTTTTATACTTCTTAGTCGAGTATCCTTATTTTCTTCTACATAAATAACCTTTTTGTTATTTCCGCTCCATGACATATGTTTAACATTCGTATCATCACGTAAATATAAATAACGTTCAATGAAAGATTGAGAGTAAGGTGCGTATGACGTTGCATCCACCTTCATCCACTCATCGTCTTGTTTTTCAAAAAATAAATCTTTTGCTATCCCTTCATTAGCTAATAGCTTATTGATCTTTATACCTGTAGGAGAAGTACGTTGTATGGAGTAATCATAAGGCTTATCGTCTTGTACACCTGATGCTATCACTTTCTCTTCACGATTACTCAAACTATAATGTGTAATTTGTTCATACTCTTTGTCGTTTGATTGAATATACTCTTGGAAGAACAATCCATTCCCCTCGTCCTCCCAATTAACATTATGCAGCTTAGCTTCAAACGACTGTTCCATTACTCCCCTTTTTTCTACATCGATAAAGGTTAAAGAAGTTGTTTGTTCACCGCCATCCCTGTACATTACGATATACCTTCCATTCGGAGACCATCGGAACTCATGATTAAAGTATTCTATTTGTTTTAGGATGGTTGGCTCCTCCTCCGATCTATGTTGAAGCGCAATTTCGTATTGTCCATCTTCTGTACCTTGTACAAAGAGAAGCAACTCACCACCAGGTGCGTACTGCATATATTCAAGGTTAGGTTGACTTTTTATCTCCCCATGGAATTCATAGACAGATTGTTTCTCCTGTTGTTCTTCATTCTCCTCTCCTACATTTTCTGCAGGATTACTTTGTGTTTGGCTTTGACCTCGATCTGTTATAACATAGACAGCTGTCATTAATATAAGCGCAGCACTAACTCCGGCTACCATCCCCTTCTTATTTGAGGATTTTTTTATGTGTAGTGGTTTTCGATCATGTTTCCCTACTTCCAGTCGAAGCTCTTGTTTCATCATTTCTTTTCTTTCAAAAGGTATGGACACTGTTTTTGATAGTTTACTAAATACTTCTTTTATTTCATGCATTGAGTAAGGAAGGCTCTCTTCTAATGCTCTCCAAGCTATATCATATCTGTTCTTCACTTTTTTCTCACTAGATTGAAGCACCTCAGCTACTTCAGTAAAAGGAAACTCCATCAACAGAACCAAAAAAAGAACTTCTCTTTTATTTTCAGGTAATTTACAAAATGCTAGATAGATATCGTTATTTAAATCGTTCATATTCGTTTCTTCATCCAAAGGTACCTTTTGTTTTCCACGCCCACTTAGTAACCGCTTCCATATTGGATTAGAAGATTGTTCTGATGACTGTTGACTTATCACGTTATGTGCGATGGAAAACAGCCAAGTCTTCGGATACTGATGTTGTTGAAATGAGGAAAAATGATGTAGCGCATGTTGGAAGGTGTCTTGAACAAGATGCTCTACCTCTTGGGATTGTATGGAATACACGAAATAACATTTTAACTCTTCACAATATGCATCGAACCACTCTTCAACAACCATTCTCTCATTCAAGCATCACACCTACTTTCCTTTAGAATCTCGTTTACAAATCATTATTTCTTTCATTTTAAAGCATTTTCATTCCTTTTTTTAGTGAAAGGCTATGTTTGATATAGTTTCTAAGAAAAAAATGAATCAGACAGATTAAAGCAGATTTATTCCATTTTAAAAAGAGGAATTACTTTTCTTTATATAGTAGTTATTCTAGAAAGAATATCGATACTGAAAAGGAGATAGATATACATTGGGAAAACACTCCTATCTGTTCATGAATTCATGGAAGAAGTTACCCTGAAGCCGTTCAATTAGCAAAACATCGGGTGTCAGAAGAAAAATTATTAAACCCTCAACAATTTAGCTTGAGATGTGTACCACATGATGGTTAACAATTTACTGCATACACATAAAAGAATGACTTAAACATAAGAAGACAAGTCAATGACTTGTCTTCTATCTCATGATTATTCACGTTTTTCCATTTATTATTGCTTATCGACTACCGTCAGTTCCCCTGTTTCCGGAGAGATTACAAGGCCATGAACCGGCGTATTTTTTGGAAGAAACGGGTGCTTACGTATAAGGTCGACACTATTTTGCACACTTTCCTCTACATCATCAAAACCCTTCAACCACTGTTCCACATCGACACCTGCATACTCCAAAGCTTCAAGGCTTGAACGATCCATCCCACTCTCAAGTGCTTTGTCAATAATTGGTTCTGATTTCAACCCCGTCATTCCACAACCGTAATGCCCAATAACCGCCACTTCATCTGCTTGCAATTCGTAAAGGGCTACAATGATACTTCTCATAATACTACCAAACGGATGAGAAATAATAGCACCTGCATTTTTAATGATTTTGGCGTCGCCATTTCCTAAATTCATGGCACGTGGCAACAATTCCAATAGACGTGTGTCCATACATGTTAGGATGACAATTTTCTTGTCCGGAAACTTAGTCGTTATGTATTTTTCATACTCTTTGTTCTCCACAAACTTCTTGTTGTACTCCAACATTGAATCAATTACAGACATAAAGATGTCCTCCTTTTTTATAAAAAAGTACATGTTTTTTGGTTAAATGTCTAGTACTTCGTTTCACGTAATTTTATTATATCGTATTTAGCAGTTAAAGGCATAATTGCATAATTGGTTTATAAATTAATAGGGAAGTTATTCCATAATTGAGGCATAATCTTAAAGCTTGGATTCGAGACATTGTAGTGACTTCAAACATTGTTGTGGAGGCGACTGCGATTTTGTCGACGTTTAGCGCCATGGCTGGGGTCGGGCTTGCACTCAAATGCGCTGGAAGCTTTTGCGAGCGAGTTTTCGAAATTAGGAGGAAGTTTCTAAATATAGGAGCGACTTTTTAATTTTTGGAGCGACTCTCACCAAATTCAGGGCAACTTTTTCAAAATAGGAGCGACCGCCCATATTTCCTTTCCCGGCTATGTTCCACGGCCACCTTTATTCTATCGAAAGCCACAGAAACATCCCTACTGCCCAAATTATCTTGAATTCAAATCCTCAAGATAATGGAGGAATTACGGAATACGCTGTTAAAAGTTAAAAAAAGAAATCCTAGCAATATGTTAGGATTTCTTTTTCTCTTTTATTCTATTTCCCACATTTTTGACTCAAAGAAGCTTCTTTAGATGGTTCTAGCCCAATACCATCTTTCATATCTGTATTGTCTCTTGATATAAACCATTTTCTTGTGTCTTCAATAGTTTGAGTAATGGAACGGAAAGTAAGACCTTTCTCTCTCGCTTTTTTATTAGAAACGAGGAAAAATCCATGTGGATGTTCATCTGATTTAGGAATCCATAATGGTAGCTCTGTCCATCGTTGTACATTATTTTCTAGTAAGCACTCATCACTAACCCACTTATCTTCTGCCTCTGGGCTTACCTGAATCAGTTTGTTTACAAAGTCCTTCATCGTAACTTCTTCCTCATACCCGACTGCATTAAAGGTACCTGTTTCTCTTTTCTCAGCCATGTCGATAGTCCATTTTGCAAGATCACGGACATCAATCCATTGCACAGGACGATTTTCTTCACCTGGAACTAGTACTTCTCCTCCACGAGCGAAACGCATTACCCAATACGTAAATCGGTCAGTAGGATCATGTGGACCGACAACCAGACCAGGTCGAATGTTCAATGTACGATTCGGCATGATATTCTCTATTGTTTGCTCGCATAAAGCCTTTAATGGTCCATATGTCTCTCCATTTATCTCTTGAACACTCTCATCCTCCAGTTTTCCTACAGGATGCGTTTCATCTACATAGATTTCCTGGAAATGGTCATATGCAGAAACAGATGAAATAAAGATATACTGTTGCACTGTGTCTTTCAAAAGGGACGCTGTTTCAGCGACCACACCCGGCAAATAACCTGATGTATCAATTACTACGTCCCATTCTTTTCCTTTTAAGCTCTCAAGGTTGGAGGAACGATCACCTGTAAGTTTTTCGACATTTGGAAATAACTCTTGATTCGTTTGGCCTCTATTAAATAAAGTGACTTCATGACCTTTTTTCAGAGCTGCTTCTGTAATATGACGTCCCACAAACTGTGTTCCCCCTAAAATAAGTATTTTCATGTCATTTTCCTCCTTTATCCTCACTCATTCTTCATTTATAATCCGTTCAAACATTTCAATTAGGAAGGAAGGCTTCCTTAGCATTCTTTTATGAAATATCACTCTTTCCCCACAATGTCTTTACCCTCGCAAATGTGACTCCACACTCAGAAAGGAATATTATGGTTAAAGAAACAATGATACATGCTCTAATTAGCATAAGAATTAAAAGATACAAGAGTAAGAACTTATGATTACTTTACTACAAAAAAAAGCGTTCCCTTTTACCCCACATATTGGCAAGGACTAAAAGGAAACACCATGATAAAAAATAAAAGGCTATTTATTAACTTGTACATCATATTTATCTCGTAAGGATTGAGGTGCCATCTTCACAATTTGTTGCAAAACAAATGTGAGCACAGTAACGTCATCCAGGAAGCCTATCAATCCAAGAAAGTCAGGAATTAAATCGAATGGAAATAACACATATCCAACGATCAGCAACGCAGAAAAAAATTTCTTATTCCGATCCACCTCATAGGAACGAAAGAATTCCATTAAAAAAGGAATGGATTTTTTAAGATTAAATAAAAACCGTATCCGTCTCCAAAATCTCAGCATAAAGCTTCTCCTTTGATAAGCAGTTTACAGTATCCATTCCCATATCCTAGAGATTTCTAACACATATCAGGTCGAAGAATGAGCCCTGGACATATTATTGTCCAGGACTTTTCACTTAAACTCTAATATGATAGGTGAGGTAATCAATGCTAATAAAACATGAGGTACAATATTTAAGTATATTTCCCCCCATAGATTGCTCATCACCATACATACCATAAGCAATAAACAAGACAATTCCTGTTAAAATGATAAGAGCAAAAATAAGAAAAATTACTTTCCAAAGAACCGTTCCGCTATGTTTGGTTGCCATCCAATCACTCCTTTCATACAGCCCTTAGAGTGCTCGTATTGGCAACACTTTATTCTTGTTGTCGCTTCGGCAGAAGAACATTATGTCTTTACTAGCATATCTAAATGCGGAATCCCATCTTCCATATACACTTCTGTAATTTCTTTAAATCCTAAAGACTGATAAAACTCAAGTAGATAGTGTTGTGCTTGAATCTTAATATATCTCTCGCCCCAAGTCTCTGTTAAAAGAGATAGGGCACGATCTAACATCTCTCTTGCATATCCATTCCCTCTATAATCCTTGTGAACAAAAATCCGTCCTATGGAAGCTTCTTCATATTTAATGCCCCCTTGAAATAGCCGGCAATATGCTACAATCGTCCCTTCATCTTCAAGCCATAAATGATGTGCCTGTTGATCATACCCATCTATCTCCGAATAAGGACAATTTTGCTCGACAACAAAGACCTGTATTCTCTCAGCTAAAATAGTGTATAGTTGCTCTTTTGTTAACTCACTGTATGATTTTAACTTCCACTCCATTAGAGGCATCCTTCCTATTTCCAATTTCTAATCGTAATTTTCCTATTTAGAGTGTAGCAAATTTCCTTTCATTTATCAGCGCAGAGAAGTCAACCTTTATTGTTAACCTTGTTTGTAACATGGTTGACAATATGCTATAAACTGCTCTATGCTAGTATCAAACGAGTTAAGGAGGAAAATATATGAAAAAAGCAAAATGGTCGGCCCTTGATCTAACAATGGGGGGGTTATTTGTTGCCATGATGGCAGTCGGTGCTAATATTACTTCCATAGCCCCTTTTATGGTTATTGGGGGTGTACCGATAACACTTCAAACCTTCTTCGCTATTTTAGCGGGTGTCCTGCTAGGTAGTCGTTTAGGAGCCTTTTCCATGCTTACATATATGTTGCTAGGCCTAGCAGGCGCACCTATTTTCGCCCAATTTAAGGGCGGAGCAGCCACTTTACTAACACCAACATTTGGATTTATCGTTTCCTTTATTCTCATTGCATACATAGCGGGTAAATTAGTTGAGATGAAACGAAGCTTCCCGATGTATATCACGGCTGCCTTAGTAGCTATGGTGATTAATTATGTGTTCGGTACAAATTGGATGTATGCTGCTTATGTTCTTTGGTTTGATGCTCCAGAAGGATTCACCTATCAAATGGCATGGGCTTGGATGTTAGTTCCAATACCAAAAGACATTGTTCTTTCTATAATGGCTGGTGTATTAGGCCAACGCATTGAAATAGGTGTTTTATCTAAAAGTAAATTTCGCAAGCAAAACCAAGCCGCATAATCGAAAGGCAGGATAAACGTGTTACACCTACCTATTGTCTCACAGTATTATGTCTATTCCGGTTTATAAACCCTTCTAAAAAATCCGTATTTCCGGTGAAGAGAAGTTAACTTCCGTAGCTTACAACCTCTTGGATTGTATCTAGCAAATTCAATGTTTGTTAGGGACTACTTAACCACTGCAGGTGAACGAAAGCTCAGGTCGCTCGTTTAGCGACGTATAGATTGCGGCCTCCACGTAGTTGGATATTACGTCGAAAAGAGCTGCTCAGCACGATTCACTGAACAGCTCTCCTTCGGCTTATTGATCATCTGAATCTGGTGGAGACCAAGAAGCATGTCTTTCTCCTTCTTTAGGGTCCCAATCTTCTTCGTTATCCGTTTCAATAATCCCTAACGTCACATCCGATATATCTTTTTTTTGCAATAATTGATTCCAAACTTTAAATTTAATATCATCTGCTTCCTCTAGCGAAAGATCCTCTTCCAGTTCTAGTAATCCTTCCACATGATATGTTCTTCCTTCTTTCACAATTCTCATACGTTTAATATCGACTACTTTGGGATGTTCTAGAATCTGTTTAGCTACATCTCTCTCTACATCAACAGGTGCAGCTACACCAATTAAACCAATCATATTCTCATAACCAATACGAAAAGCAATAATTAGCATTAAAACTCCAATTAATAACGTCACAACTCCGTCTAAGATTGCAAAATTCGTGAATGTCACGATTACTATACCAATTATGGCAAGTAACGCTCCCGTAACAGCTACTACATCTTCAAAAAATACAAGTCTTGTTGGAGGAGAAGCTTCCGAAAGGTGTTTGATGGAATTAGGAATAAAACTTAGCCCAGAAACCTCTACATGAGCTTCTGCGTTAATCTCTTTCATCACTTTAATAAGAATGGCCCCATCTATAATAACGTTGAAAAGAAGAATGCCTATATTAAGCCAGAACGCTCCAGACTCTTTCGGATGTTGAATGAGGTGCCATCCCTCTTTAATGGACTCATAACCTAATACCGTTACGATGATAACAGCCACCATAACGAAAATATTAATCACTCGACCAAATCCAGTCGGAAAACGCTTCGTCGGTTTTTTTTCCGCTAATACACTACCAAAAAATACAAAACCTTGATTCACCGAATCTGCCAGCGAATGAAATGTTGTAGCAAGCATTGCCCCACTGCCACTAAAATAGGCGCCGAATGCCTTTGCTATTGTAATCACAAGGTTTCCTAGAGCCGCAGTAGCAGAAGATGTATTTCCCTTTTTAATGAGTTCCTTCCACGATTGTGATTCCATGTTCTCCCTCCTTGCCAAACCACTTATACCCTTAGTATTGCTAAAACAGGGTTTTTAATGAGTCCCGACAGGAGATTTATTTGTGAAATCAATTTAGATATTATAATGGGTATTCCCTAAACGGTAAGGAATACCCATCTTCCGTCATTATTCATTTTTTGAGACAGCTATTACCCACCAAATAAGAAGCGGCTGAAAAGCTAACCGAACCCATAAGAAGATAGGATTAATGGAGGATGGAATTCCTTCTATCGCAGAATAGATATTAGCAGGAAAAACTGCTACTAAAAAAATTGCTGTCCACTTCCCTGACACTTTTCTTGTGGTAGGTAAAAGTAAGCCAACTGCAAGAATAATTTCTATTACACCTGTAATGTACACAATTTCGGCTTTAAATGGTAAGCTATTTGGGATAATCGTTGTGAAATTGTCAACAAAGATAAAATGAAAAATCCCAGCAAGAAAGAAAAAGAAAACAAATAAGAAAAGGCCTAGCTTTTTCAATTGGCGTCATCCTTTTTTACGTATGATTCTATGCCCATTAATGATACAAGTAATTAAAGCCAAACCAAAGCAAAATGCAAAAGGGTGACGTCTTTACGGTGCTGAGTTATTGATGTATTGAATTAATTCATCAGGTTTCGTTGTCTCATAAACAAGTTCTTCTGTATTAAAAACTAACGCTACAGGGAACTGTTCCAATTGAAAGGCTTCCCAGTATTCTCTCGTTACTACGTAGTCCACTCGATCCACTTTTTGTTTTTGTTCGAGAAGAAATATGTCGTTTTTTACAACATCCCACTTTTGAGCAGCTTCTGTGTTCTTTTTCCCATCATGCACAATTATAATATTATAAGCTCCTTCTTTATCGGCAAGCGATCGTTCTGTAAGTTGCTCATTAAGTTCTTCTACGCTAGCTTGTGTTCCCTCTTCTATATTAGGGTTATTTGCTTCATTGAGCCAGAATCCGTTACGAGAGAGGCCAAAGTACACAATAAAGATACACAAGACACCTACACCAACTATGCTAACAGCACCTTGGATAAAGGAGCGGGGGTTCCATGGGAAGAAAGGGGTTTTCCGCTTTTCGGCTTCGTTCAACACTTTTTGTTTAAGTTCTTGTTTGTCAGCTCGGACATTTTTTAGCGTCGTATTTGTCATTGATTTTCGCAAGTACTTCAGTCGATCATCAATCTTCATCCAACCCCTCCTTTTCATACATCTCCTTCAGTAAGGACCTTCCTCTGTTCAATCTCGTCTTAATGGTGTTCTCATTCATTTTCAAGATTTCACTCATTTCTTTTACTTTCATTTCTTCAAAATAATGCATGAAGATAACCTCTTTAAACTTTGTCGGCAATGCCATCACTTTGTCGGCAAGCTTCTGATCTTCTATTTTTGAGAGGATTTCTTGTTCTGGATGTTCCTTTGAGGAACCATAATAATCTTCTGTTTTTTCTTCTTTTGATAAGAATCGTTTTATAGTCTTTTTTCTTAATTGATCTTTACATTTATTAACGGTCACTCTATATATCCACGTTTTAATGGATGAATCATTTCGAAATAATTCGATTTTGCGATAGCAGGTCATAAATACGTCCTGCATAATTTCTTCAGCTAACTGAACATCTTTTACATATGTGTAGGCAAGCCAGAGAACAGACTGACTATATTCATTTATGAGTTGTTCTAAAAATAGTTCTCGCCGAGTCTCGTTTTTGCATATCTCTTTTAATTCGGAATCCGTTAACTCTATTGTCATGACAGCCATCTTGACCTCCTTTTGCACCCCTTTAGACGCAAAAACGACGTGGATGGTTTCAAGTCAAAGAAGTTTTTAACAAGAAAAGGGGGGTTGTATATAACAGGCATACATGGAAAGTATTCCCTTATTCTCATGATAAAAAAAGGAAGTTCGAGTAAGTTCGCTACATCCTGTAGAAAACTCGAACGCCCCTATATGATGTAGGAGCGCAGGAAAGCGTGATTTCCTGCGCCCATCTTTTCTCTGCAATTACGCAACCGAAACATCCCTCTCACCAAAGTTATCTCGAATTCAAGTCTTCAAGATAATGCCTTATAAAGAAAGAAGGTCCTTGCCTCCATTCACATAAAAACACACACATAAATACAAGCGACTCTCAGGTTATTGCAACAGCAATTTTATGATCTCGCTTGTTATTTAGTGTGTGAATTCTTTTCCGCAAAAATCAAATATTCATTCTCTTAAATGTCTCAAGAAGTGCCGAGGCATCTTCTTCCATGATAACCATGTCACGGTTGTTTTGGGTTAGAAATTGTTCTTGTACCATATGATCAAACAGGGAAACCAATGGAGTATAATATCCATTAATATTTAATAAACCAAACGGCTTTTCATGGATGCCTATTTGAGCCCACGTGTACACTTCGAAAAACTCTTCCATTGTTCCTGCTCCCCCCGGCATCGTAATAAATGCATCAGAGAGCTCTGCCATTTTAGCTTTTCGCTCATGCATGGTTTCTACTACGTGAAGGTCTGTGAGTTTTTCATGAGCAACTTCTTTCTCAACAAGTTTCTTAGGAATAACACCAATTGCCTCTCCTCCATTTTCCAGCACTGTATTCGCCAATATACCCATCAGTCCTACGCTTGATCCACCATATACCAATGAGATATCTTTTTCCGCTAACAGCTTCCCCAACTGAATTGCACCTTTTTTATATTCATCAGAACCACCTAAACTTGAACCACAAAACACAGCGATTTTCTTCATGTGAACACCTCTTTCATGATTCGATTCAAATTACTAAAAGTATAGTTTATTTTTGGCATCTAGAAAAGTGGGTAAATGTTAAGAATAGTGATATTCACCTTACTTAACACTTGGAGGTCTATCTATGTTTCCAAAAGAATTAGTAGAGCTAGCCCAAAAACGAATAGCACCATATCAAACAGAAGGCTTCGTTACTGGAAAGGGACCTATGAACCCTAAAATCATGTTTATAGGAGAGGCTCCGGGAAGAAATGAAATTGAAAAAGGAGAACCCTTTATAGGAAGAGCAGGTGACCAATTAAATGCATTTATGGAGCAAATTGGGTTAACAAGAGATGATGTTTATATTACCAGCGTCGTTCGTAGTCGTCCCTATAAAGTGGTTGAAAAAACAGACAAAGATGGGAACCTAATTATAAAAACACCTAACCGTGCACCTACTAAAAAAGAAATGGTGGCTCATGCTCCCTTATTGGACTATCAAATCCAACATATGAACCCTTCTATTATCGTGACGCTCGGAGGGATTGCTTTGAAACGTTTACTGGGGAATGAATACAAAATAACAGAAACACATGGACAATTGCTTGAAAAGCCAATTTACCAATTAAGGAACTTTAATGATCATCACTATTCTCCTAGCAAACATTCACACCTTATTTTCCCTACCTTTCACCCAGCCTCTGTTTTTTATCGACAAGTTTTGAAAGAGACAATATATGAAGATTTTCATCGACTTGGTGAGGTATTGGATAAAATAAAATTTACAAATTAGTTATCTTTTATAAGTATATGAAAAAACAATTACGTATATTTTTCAACTTTAGAAATTACAACTTCTCGCCTATTACCGTGTACATTGTTATCTAAATTCATTTCACTTCTTTTATATAGCCTGGAAATAACGCATATACTGCGCCTTTTACATCGTCGGTTGGTTGATACATTCTAGTTGTTGCAAGTCGGATCTAGGGCCTTTCTTGCCACATCAGAAAGGGCAGTGATCACTGCCCTTTCCATTTAAACTTGTGGCTCAAATGTCTTACAATCTGTTTCTTCACTTTGTGAGGCTTGATTTCCTTCGTGGCTCACTACAAAGATTCTGTCAGCATTACAGTTGTTACCTTCTCCCCAGTGCTTACAGTTTCTTACTTCACATAGTACATCTTTAGCCATTGAATTCCACCTCCTCTTTTATTAGCATTCTCCATGTCACAGAAGTTGATTCAGCATAGCATCTTAGAAATCCCTTTAGAAAACGTCTTATTTATGGATGAAATGCCTTCCCATTCAGACAAAAAAATATCCATTTTATCGAAATGACTGATAGGAAAAATATTCTACTAACGTAACAATCAAATCTAGTTTAAGATTATCCTTATAAAGGGAAATAAAAGATGTTGAGGAGGAGAAGAAATATGAAACTAGCCATAAGAGCCATTACATATGCAGGTATACTCTTCGGTGGACTCCTAGCAGTATTATTGTATGTCGGTTCGCTTAAGCAAAAACAGCGAGCAGTAGAGCGTTTATCTACCATGACAAAGCCTCTTCCAGATCAAATGAATGAGCAGCCCCCAGCTGTACAACCTGAATCAGAGAGTCCATTGCCAATAGAGGTTCCGTCTATTCCCATTAAAGGGAACCGAAATTCTAGGGGTGATCGTATTTATCATGTGCCTGGAGGACAATTTTACGAAAGGGTTACTGCCGTAGAAACCTTTGAGACAGAAGAAGAAGCACAACAAAAAGGATATCGAAGATCAAAACGGTAAATGCTAAACACGGTATCTATCCCACTACACACTTTCACTTATAAAACAAATCGAATGCAAAATCCTAGCATCGCGTTGCTAGGATTTTCACTTTTTATAAGAGTGTATATATCACCTAACCATATATCATCAAAGCATTACATACGTATTGCAATAAGCTGATGTGTTAGGATGACGATATCTGAGAAAGAACATACAGTATAGATCACATTGAGAGGTGAATCATCACCATGAAATTAAGTGTCCTTGATCAATCTCCTATATCCAAGGGGGGAACTTCAGAAGAGACCCTACAGCATACAATAGAACTAGCTCAACTCACAGAACAACTTGGTTTTACAAGATACTGGGTAGCAGAGCACCATAATACGAATGGGCTAGCTAGCTCTTCACCTGAAATCTTGATGACAAAACTCGCCTCTAGCACTTCGACTATTCGGATTGGGTCTGGCGGTGTATTGCTGCCACAGTATAGCCCATTAAAAGTCGCGGAAAATGCAAAGATGTTAGAGGCATTATTCCCTGGGCGCATCGATTTAGGATTAGGTCGATCACCAGGTGGATCGCAACAAACCCGATTAGCATTAACAGATGGAATGAAAAAGACCCTTAGTGCCTTTTCCCGACAAGTAAAAGATATACATGGCTACTTATTCGATTCGTTATCAGATGACCACCCTTATAAGGGAGTAATCGCTACCCCTACCACCCAAACAAATCCAGAGACTTGGGTGCTTGGAATAACAGCACAAGGGGCTAAGCATGCCGCAATAAATGGAACCGGTTTTACCTTTGGTCATTTTATTAACCCAGATGAAAGTATAGAAGCGATTCAGACGTATTTGAATGAATTCCAACCTTCTAAAGCTCATGCAGAACCAAAAATAAATGCATGTGTATTCGTAGTGTGTGCAGAAACGGAAGAAAAGGCTGAAGAGCTAGCTCTCAGCCAAGATATGTGGCTTTTACACGTTGGGAAAGGTATGGAAACAAGAGTCCCATCAGTAGAAGAAGTGAAACAACATACTTTCACTGCACAGGAGTTAGAAAAGGTGAAGAGCAATCGAAGACGAACCATCATTGGAACTCCAAAGCAAGTTCGCGAGGAACTAGAAGCACTAATTGAGGCGTATCAAACAGATGAGTTTCTTATCATTACGAACATTTATGATTTTGAAGCCAAGAAAAAATCCTACCAATTACTTGCAGAGGAAGTATTTGACAAATTGCAATGATTCACGTGAAACATTTGACGATTTTTGGCATAACAACGGGATTTTTGACGGTTTTTGACATCTTAATTAACCTAAAAAGAAGGCTTATCGTTTGATGATAAGCCTTCTTCCATACAATATTTACTACTCTACAACTTTATGATGTACCCACACATTCGGTTCGATGTAATGAGCAGTACCATGCTCAATTTTTACATTTAACGGAACTAACCCGCCTGGTATGATATTTGCCCCGAGAAGCAAGTGATCTTCTCCAGTCCAATTTTCCCACTCTGCTATCGTCCCTTCAATATACATGGATCTCCTGGCAATACTAACAACCTCTCCTCCAACCCTTTGATGGACACGTAACCACCGGTCATACATGAAGCCATCTTCATTCATCCAGGTTATATACTCATCAATAGATGTCTTTGGATACTCACTTTTTCCAGTAGGGCGTACAGGCGCAACCACATCACGAAAGCCCTGCTCCAAAGCCAACTTTTTCATACGTTGAATCACTTGTTGACTTAACCCTCTCCCTTGAGCTTTAGGATGAATCACAACTGCTAATGCGGATAACGTATTATGATTAATCCCTTCATCAAATTGCTGAAAGCTGCGGAGAATAGAATCATCCCAGCCTGCAGGAAGACCTTCTACACTGCCATCCCAAAAAATAGGTATAGCATTTCCCATTGCAATCACCTGGTCATCCTCCAAAAGCAGAATCTGATAGGAAGCATACTCTCTCATAATTCTCCCCCAATGATCGTTACCGATTTTATCCTGCCTCATAAAAGCTGGCCATCCCACTTCATGAAGTTTCTCGATTTCCTTTTGAGCTAATGGACGTTCCTTCAATGTAGTTGTGGTTAACATGAGCATCCCCTCTCTTGGGCAATAGGAACACAGAACAAATGGATTATTATGGTTACTATTAGTTCAACACATAATTGAATGAATGCGCAAGTACCATCTTTCCCCAATTCCTTCTCGAACTTTTAAATCTTAATAAATACCTTAGAATGTTTCGCGTCCTATTTTCATCCTCTAAAAAAAGATATAAAAATACCACAGCACTTATGACTGTGGTATAAGATCATTCACTATTCTACATAAAAAGCTCGGTGGATCTCCCGACAAACTTAGCAGATTTGTGACGTGATGAACTGGCTACAGAGAAGATTTTTCAGAACCCGAGTAGGAGCGCTGGAGCCGAACATCAAATTACTAAAATTTTATACTTCATTCCCTCTTGAAAAAGCAAATGCTTTCGACACTTGGCCTTTCATCGATAAGGCAGCGGCTCCAAGAGATAAAATGATAAACAGTCCTCCGATTGTAGCGTTGTATTGCACAGAAGCCTGTTGAATGACAAGGCCACCAATGGAAGAACCTAGGGCAATACCTAAGTGTAGAGCAGAATTATTTAATCCTTGCTGAATATCAGATGTTTCTGGAGCTGTTTCAATTAAATAACTTTGCATAGCTGGTGTAATTGCCCAGCTAAGCATTCCCCAAATCATCATCACGACTAAAAATAACGGAAGAGCGAACGTCGTGTATGGAATAAGGAAAATGGATACGGCAAATGCAACTATGATTGCTAGAATAGACGGTTTGGTTCCAAAACGATCGGCTAATGAACCACCTACTCCGCCTCCCGTAATCGCGGCAAACCCAAACAGCAAGTACGCAATACTTACCCAAGTACCACCTAGACCAAGCATCTCTTTTAGGAAAGGAGTCAGATATGCATATAACGTAAGATGCCCTGTTAGGAAAAGAAACGATGCTGTTTGAGCCAATAGTATTTTACTATCCTTCAGTGTTTCTAATTGTTTGCGAATAGGTATAGCTGGTTTTGGTGCAATTCGATCCATGAAAAAGAATACCCCAAGCATCGATACAACCGTTAACACTGTAATCAAAATAAATGGTGCACGCCAACCGAAGACATTCCCAAGCATAAGTCCTATAGGTACCCCAAGTACAAGTGATCCACTAACACCCATAAACACAATTCCAATGGCACGGCCACGATATTTTTCTTCTACTATATTCGAAGCAAGCGTTACACATAATAATACGAGTAATGACCCGCTTGCAGCAGAGACAATTCTCGATACCATAAGTACACTATACGTTGGACTAAAAACGGCTAAAAGATTACCAACAAAAAAGACCACTAACGATACTAACGTTAACCTCTTTCGCTCCATTTTAGCTGTTGCAACTAGAAGCACAGGTGCTGAAAGAGCAAATACCAATGAGAATATCGTAATCAATAAACCAGCCCTTCCAAGACTCACGCCTAAATCATTAGCCACTAAATCCAATATTCCACCTATGATTAATTCGACCATCCCTACAATAAACGAAACGATCGTTAATAAATACACGCGTTTATCCATTATCTTTACGCCCCTTTTAAGTTACTACTATAATAGTAACTTTATCACCATCTGCAAAAAAGGGCAATACGTTCTTTTAACCTTCTGTTATCTCAACTGAGTGCAACGCGAACTGTGGCATATGATATGATAGAGACAATAATCTCGTATGAAACAAAGGGAGTATGGAACAATGTTGCAACAATTTGGATTCACACAATATGAAAGTCAAGTGTACCAAGCACTCATCACTGTCGACGAACCACTCGATGCATCAGCTATTGTTAAACGCTCTGGTGTGCCACGAGCCAAGGTATATGAAGTACTTCATCGTATGACAGAAAAAGGAATGATACTGGAGTCAACCGTTGAAAAGAAGCGAATGTACACCGCCCTTCCAGTAGAATCAACCATTGAGAAATTAAAAGCTGACTTTGAAGATAATGTGGAGCAATTAAGAAATGCTCAAATTAAAGAAACACCTGTAGATGATCGAGTGTGGACGTTAAAAAATAATCAATCGATTCAATCCTTGCTCAAAGAACTGCTTCATCAAGCAGAAAAATCGATTATTATTTCAGGATGGGCAGATGACCTTGAAGCATACCTTCCTATTCTAGAAACAAAATCACAAGAAGGACTGTCCGTGAACATCCATTCCATTGGGTCACTTGAGACAACGGTCCCTTCGGTTTCTACCTTGATTCCCGATACCCATCATGAAACATTAGAGCGTAGTCGTATTTTAATTATTGATGAAAAAGAGATGCTTTTTGCCGGTATTGAAGAAACACAATGGCAAGCAATACGTAGTCAATCACGACCACTTGTCAAATTCTTCACAGAGTTTTTCTACCATGATGTAGCCTTAACAGAAATCACGCAAAAGTATAAGCATCAAATCATGAAAGACCAAGATGTACGCGATGTTTTATTGAAATTGAGATACTAAGAACAAAAGCTCATGTTACCTTATCGTACGGAGGCGAGGGAAGCATACTAGTCACTGGGCGCTGGAGCTGGACGTGGGCACATCATTTCATCTAAGTTATCCACAACCTCAACCCGTTTATAATTTCCTAAAGGAGAACAAAAGCATGTGAGCCTCTTAGAGGACTCACATGCTTTTTCAATTACATTTGATATTTTCTTTTGTTCTGGACGCCTCCAACTATATAGATAAAAAACAACATACACACTAAACTTAAAAAGCCTAATTTAAAGCCAATCGTATCAATCATATACCCAAATAGTGGGAACAGGATCATGATAAAGAAGCTCTCCACAACACTAATCATCGAGAAAAACGTTGAGCGAACATGGCTTTCTAGTTTGTTTTGAATAAAGTTTGAAAATATCGGCTCATATAAGGTTACAAACTGTGACATGACGAGGAACGACAATACAATCGCCCAATTTGGAGACCATATATACAGTAAGAAAAATCCTAAATAGAGCGCATAACCATAATAGGTAATCGTAAAGAACTTCCATCGTGCTTCTAATCGATAGGCTACTTTCGCCATTACTACCCCTAACAAACCTTCTGCTGTAAAAATGACTCCGATTGTTGTTGCAGAATATCCGATGCGAGTAAAGTATTCTTGTCCATAAAACGTCAAGATGACAATGGAAGTGACGACCATAACAAAAAACGCAATCGGTATATGAATGGTTGGATTATTCCTCCATATAGTTGCTCCTTCTTTCAATTGATCTTGCCATTGCTTCATCCAATTCACCTGTTTCTCCTTTTTCTCACGCTCTGGCTCGTGTAAAAAGAAGATTGGAACTAGAGCAATGACGTGAACGACTACTATGGCACCATAAACAAGCTCCCAACTCATCTCTGCCATCCAACCGCCCGCTAGTTTAGCAACGCTCAAAGAGAGAAGAGCTAAAGCTGTCATATTACCAAACACACGCGTATATTGATGTTCCTGACCTTGTTCCTTAAGCGTATCATAAGCAAGCGCCTCTTCAGCACCTGATTGGAAAGTCATACAAAGTCCTAATGTCATGAGTGCTACTCCAAACAAAGAAAAAGAGTCGCTAATCAGCATTAATCCTCCGTACCCAATACTTAACACATTCCCTATCAACAAGCTTACTTTACGACCATATAAATCAGCTATCATACCAGTAGGTATTTCAAATAGAACGACCGCTACATGCATCAGTGCTTCTACAATGCCTATTTGAGTCATGCTTAATCCTGAATCACTCAAATAAATCACCCATAATGCCCGGTCAAAAAACAATTGTGCAAAAAAGATATATAAATAGATAAACCGAATATTCGTCTTCATGTTCCGTTTCATGTTTGGTTCCTCCTGAGAACCTCTATATCGAAAGGCACAAGCGCTCGTTTAGCGACGTACAAACTACTGCCCCACAGGACGTAGGTCAGTTCGATGATGCTGCGTGAAGTAGCGGTTTTCATCAAACTTCCATTACTTCGGAACCACCATCACCCAAGAACCTTCCCTGAGTCCTTGACTTATCGTAAAAAGGGACAGGAAGTTTGCTGGGCGCTGTAGCTAGACATCTAAAAGCGAGATCTAATCCACCTTTTTTCATATAAACAAAAAACGCCACAGGTAAATACTCACCCGTGGCGTTACGCAAATCTACTTAAAAAGGAACCAGACTGGCCTTTAAGTTCATGTACACCGATTGTATAGAGGTAAGAAATTTTACGTTAGAAGTTTTTTGGAGTTTTGCTAATATTGGACACACTTGTCCCATCTGATAACAAAGTTCCAAAAATGGACGCCATGAACACGATAAACTGTTTCACTTCGTCCACAACTTCTTCCAACGTAAACATTTCTACTCCCTCCTTTTTCTTCATATTACTTATCATCATAATAAAATTCATACTATAACACAACAAGTTTCTTCCATTATCTCAACACACTGGTTAGCACAATCATCACAATAAAGCCAATCATAAACGACAAAGTAGAAGCACGTTCATTACCGTCCCCGTGACTTTCAGGTATTAACTCCTTATAGACGATAAACAGCATGGCTCCGGCTGAAAAAGCTAATCCATAAGGTACCACCCCTCCAAAACTCCCTCCAAAATACACGCCCGCTAAGCTAGCAATAAACTCAATCAACCCCGTTAAAGAAGCGTACAGGAGGGTCTTCCATCTCCTCACTTGCTGCAACATTAAAAAAAGAGCTACTAGAAACCCTTCAGGAACGTTTTGCAGCCCTATGGCGAACGACACGATTGGGCCTAAATCTTTGTATTCACTCGCATAACTCATCCCAACGGAAAGCCCTTCTGGAATGTTATGTAGGGACATTGCAACTAAAAATAATAGAATACTTGCTGAACCAACTTGGTGAGTCGTGTTGTCTAAATCATGGTGAGGTACGACAATCTCAAGAAGTAATAAGACTAGCGTTCCTATCAGTATTCCAATAACAAGTACATATAAGTTTGATAACTTTAAGGCTGAGGGGATCAATCCGTACGTAGAAGCTGCAACCATGATCCCTGCAGTAAAAGCTAACAAGCTGTCCTTTCCTTTATGGGATAGATTACGTATCATTAGAACGGGAAGTGCTCCCAGAGTTGTACAAGAGGAGGTAATTAAGATCCCCCACACATGAACGGATTCCATACTTGTCCTCCCTACTCATTACTTCTATAAGCATATGAGGACAAGATTTAAGACATACCACTCTTTCTTATACTTCCGTCATGCGCTTGGTACTTTTATTCCCGGTGTAATATGTTCAGGGTTTCCTTCGTTATCCTTAGGGTACTCCTTATCTACTCGGAGGTTATGTTAAGGTATCTAAATAGGATGGGAATGTTTGTACTTAACTATCGGAACCGAATAACAAAATATGTAGTTTTCAACACCTTCTCCCTATCCTTTGATATGTTTGGGAATCAAAATTATATATTAGAAGAGGGGGACATGATTATTTGTGTGGTATTGGCCTTCTTTTTAGGTACTGGGTGTTGGATGTACATTATTATTAGGTGCTATATTAGGAGTATTGTTGGCTATCTTCCATCAGTTAACTAATATTTATAAATGCCTTAAAAGCGAAAAAGAGAAAGATAAACAACCTTCTAATAAATCTAATATACCTATACGTTATTGAGTTAAAGAAGCATTTAGCTGAATAAGAGGATAATAAACTCTTACGTTAAAAAAACGCTCAGAATTCTGAGCGTTTTTGCTAACTATTTATACTTAACATTTGCTTTCGGAAGACATGCTACATATAGTATTATTTCTATGTTATTTGCATTTTATCTTCCGAAACTAACCAGCACCTATAAAGGTACGGTTTCTTTATTCTTCCATAGCTCCTGCTACATCATATTGAGCAAGATCAAGTTCTGTTTCATATCCTAAAGCTAATCTGGCTAATTCTGCTCCTACATAGGGGCCACTTGTTAGTCCAGATGAGCCAAGACCGTTTGCTACATAGATGCCTTCAAAGCCTGGAAGTGCACCAAATACAGGTAAGAAACCTGGTGTGAAGGGACGAAACCCTACTTTTGTTTCCACCATTGTTGAGTCTCCTAGTCCTGGCGCAATGGCTAACACCTTACTTAAGATGTCATGAATGCCGCCAGCTGTGACGCGGCGATCCAACCCAACGTCATCTTCATGGGTTGCTCCGATGACAATTTTGCCTCCACCGAAAGTTAGCAAGTATTTGTTCGTTGGAGGCATCACGACCGGCCAATCTCCTGTTTCTGTATTTGGTATTTCCAGATGAACAATCTGGGCTTTTTGTGAGGAGACATTAAACGTTACACCTAATGGCTTTATAAGTTCCTTCGCCCAAGCTCCAGCTGTTACCATCACCTGATCTGCAAAATGAGTTTCTCCATTCATCTCAATTCCCGTTACTTTCTGACCTTCATGTAAAAGGGAAGCATCCCCATGCATCACGCTAGCTCCATTTTTTTTCGCTGCTTGGATGAGTGCCTTGCGTAACTTTCCCCCATTCACACGAGCCGCTCCACTTACATGAACAGAGCCATATTCTTCTGATAATGGAGGGAAGAGGGCTTGTGTTTCGGATGGCGACAATCGAGTGATTTCACCTATTTCAGGTGCATGTTCCCGACGCTTCCTGGCACGTTCAACCATTTGATCTAGTTTCTTCTCCTCAGTATGCAAGCTAATCGCACCAACTCGGCTATAGCCGGTGTCATGCTCCCCATCCTCTTCTAATGCTTTCATTAATTCTGGATAATACTTGGCACCACCCTTCACAAGCTGATACCATGCTTTATTACGACGCTGGGATAGCCAAGGGCAGACGATTCCAGCTGCAGCATCAGTTGCTTGTCCTGGATCATGGCGATCAACTAAGGTAACCTCAGCACCAGCTTTAGCAAGATGATAAGCTGTTGAAGCTCCTAATATGCCGGCTCCTACTACGATATATGACTGCATGTACAACACCTTTTCCCGTTTAGTTTGCTGATAGCTATTGTACAAGAGATTCACCATCAACTCAATTACGTACGCGTCGTGTCCAACAATAGTTTATGTTACAATAATGTCGATTATCAGACAGTTGACCTATTTTTCGGAGAGGACGAACGACATGAACATACAAAATGGAATTCTTCCTGCAACCAAAAGCATGAAGGATTTTGAGAGATTGTTAGAATCGAATTCAGAATACATTATTCTACTAGAAGTTCGCGTGTCTCAAGTAAAGAGCTTAGTTCAATATGCTAAAAAATATAACAAAAAAGTATTTCTTCATGCGGATTTAATCCAAGGGTTGAAAACAGACGATTTTGCGATTGAATTTCTGTGTAATGAAGTGAAACCGTATGGAATCATCTCAACACGGGCAAATGTCATAAATCGCGCCAAAAAACATAAAATCATCGCCATCCAGCGACTGTTTTTATTGGATTCACATGCGTTAGAACAAAACATGAAAATCATCCAAAAAACCCAGCCGGATTACATAGAAATCCTACCAGGTTTAATTCCTAAACTTATTAAGGAAATTCACAACGAGGTTAATATCCCTGTCATCGCAGGAGGACTTATAAGAAGTCAGGAAGACGTAACCAATGCCCTTGAAGGTGGTGCCTTTGCCGTCACAACCTCTCGGACAGAACTTTGGAATTTTTCCTAGATTCATAGCTCATATATTGACAGCGCTTCCAGTATTGAGTTACAGTTTTATCAAAGTTAACAACTGTGCGGAGAATTGGAGAGCCACACGTTTCATTTGTACTTCACCCTAATAGAAGGACAAATGGTTACGTGTGGCTTCTGTTTTATCCCACAAGGATAAAGGGAAATGATGGAACACCATTTCCACTACGTAACGTTCCATTTCATGCACACTTAGGATTTCTCAAAGGTACGACGAAACATTGATAAAGGAGATGAACAACTTGGAAACATATATTCTATCGATTGATCAAGGAACAACAAGTTCTCGGGCGATCCTTTTCAATCATAACGGTGATGCCATTGAATCTGCGCAAAAGGAATTCCAGCAATTCTTTCCAAAACCTGGATGGGTTGAACATGATGCAAATGAGATTTGGACGTCTGTCTTAGCTTGTATCGCTGACGTGCTTCGTAAAGCTGAAATTGAACCTGAGCAAGTAGCTGGAATCGGAATTACCAATCAAAGGGAAACAACAGTAGTTTGGGATAAAGAGACTGGTCGCCCTATTCATAAAGCCGTCGTATGGCAATCTAGGCAAACGGCAGATATTTGTAATGAACTCCGTAACCAAGGGTTAAACGATACGTTTCGTAACAAAACGGGATTGTTATTAGACCCTTATTTTTCTGGTACTAAAGTAAAGTGGATTCTAGACCATGTAGATGGTGCACGGGAAAAAGCTGAGAATGGACAGCTTATGTTTGGCACCATCGACACATGGCTCATTTATAAGCTATCAGGTGGAAAAACGCATGTTACGGACTACTCAAACGCATCACGTACCCTCTTGTATAACATCTATGATCTAAAATGGGATGAGGAACTTCTCGGTATTCTAGGAGTACCTAAATCTATGCTTCCGGAAGTACGTCCATCCTCAGAAATCTACGCGCATACCGTAGATTATCATTTCTTCGGTAAAGAAGTTCCCATTGCAGGAGTTGCTGGCGACCAGCAATCTGCATTATTTGGGCAAGCTTGCTTTGAAAAAGGCATGGCAAAAAATACGTACGGAACTGGTTGCTTTATGTTAATGAATACAGGAGAAGAAGCTGTGCCGTCTGATCATGGACTCCTCACAACGATTGCCTGGGGGCTGGATGGAACGGTTCAATATGCGTTAGAAGGTAGTATCTTTGTTGCAGGATCTGCCATTCAGTGGCTACGGGACGGATTGCACATGATTGAAGATGCGCCTGATAGCGAACACTTCGCTGATCAAGTCAACTCTACGGAAGGCGTTTATGTAGTACCTGCCTTTGTTGGTCTTGGAACTCCTTATTGGGATAGTGATGTCCGAGGAGCTGTGTTTGGCTTAACGAGAGGAACTACAAAGTCCCACTTTATTCGTGCAACCCTTGAATCGTTAGCCTATCAAACAAGGGATGTTTTAGATGTAATGGTCAGCGATTCTGGGCTAGATGTGAAAGCACTTCGCGTTGATGGAGGGGCTGTCAAAAATAACTTCCTGATGCAATTTCAAAGTGATATCATTAACGTTCCTGTCGATCGCCCAACCGTCAATGAAACGACTGCTTTAGGGGCTGCTTATTTAGCTGGTCTTGCGATTGGTTATTGGGACAATAAGAATAAAATTGAAGAACGATGGAAAAAAGATAAAACCTTCACTCCAAACCTTTCTGATGAAGAGCGTGAAGAACGGTACAATGGATGGAAAAAGGCTGTTAAGGCCGCACAAGCGTTTAAATAAATTTCATTTTGTGTTGGATACCTTCCTCAAATGAGTTACAATGAAAGTAACAAGTTAACACATTCGGTTGGAGAAACGGAGAGACCACATTTCCTTTATGGGCTATGCTATAAAGTGATTTGTGGTCTCTTTTTTTATATCCCAAAACCATACGAAAAAGGAGCAAATAATTCATGGCACACTTTTCTAGCTTAGATAGAGAATCCATTTATGAAGCAATGGGAGAGAACACGTTAGATGTCCTTGTTATTGGAGGCGGAATCACTGGTGCAGGTATTGCACTAGATGCTTCGACAAGAGGATTAACAAATGGGGTTATAGAAATGCAAGACTTTGCTGCTGGTACATCAAGCCGCTCCACAAAGCTAGTTCACGGTGGACTCCGTTACTTAAAGCAATTCGAAGTCGCTATGGTAGCAGAAGTCGGGAAAGAACGAGACATTGTCTATCAAAACGGACCGCATGTGACGACTCCAGAATGGATGTTACTCCCTTTTCATAAAGGAGGAACATTTGGTCCGCTCTCTACGAACCTCGGACTTCGCGTTTATGACTTCTTAGCAGGTGTCAAAAAAGAAGAACGACGTAAAATGCTTTCTGCACAAGAAACGCTAGAACGAGAACCACTTGTAAACGAAAAAGGGCTTCGAGGTGCTGGTTATTACGTTGAATACCGAACAGATGATGCAAGGTTAACCCTAGAAGTGATGAAGAAAGCCGTACAAAAAGGCACCTACGCACTTAACTATACAAAAGTAGTCGATTTTATTTATGAGAAGGAGCGGATCACAGGGGTTATCGTAGAGAATCAAATCAACGGTAGTCAGCATTCCCTATACGCCAAAAAGATCGTTAACGCTGCTGGCCCTTGGGTTGATACATTGCGAGAAAAAGATGGGTCAAAACAAGGAAAAACCTTAAGATTAACAAAAGGGATCCACCTAGTCTTTGATCAACAAACGTTTCCTCTTCAACAAGCCATTTACTTCGATACACCAGATGGACGTATGGTCTTTGCCATCCCAAGAGACGGGAAAACATATGTAGGAACTACGGATACCGTATATGAAGGAGATATTTCACACCCTACTATGACAACGGATGACCGGGATTATATATTACGTGCAATAGAGTATATGTTCCCTTCCCTATCCATTACAGAACATGATGTAGAATCTAGCTGGGCTGGACTTCGCCCTCTAATTTACGAAGAAGGAAAAGATCCATCTGAAATATCAAGAAAAGATGAAATTTTTGAATCGGATTCAGGTCTGCTCTCCATTGCAGGTGGAAAATTAACAGGATACCGAAAAATGGCGGAGAATGTTATAGATCGTGTTGTCTCCTATTTACAGGACGAAAACGGCAAGGCATTTTCAAAATCCCAAACCAAGAACCTTCCGATATCCGGAGGAGAAGTGGGTGGAGCAAAAGGGTACGTACAATTCAAAAAACGAAAAATAGAAGAAGGTATAGCAATGGGCTTAACCGAAAAACAAGCCACGAGCCTTACTCAATTATACGGCGCTAATGTGGGGCACGTTTACGATCTATATCAATCAAAACAGGCCGAAGCGTATCAAGAAGGTTTGGACCCCGTCGTGTTTGCTATGCTTACCTACGCTATCGAACAAGAAAGCACAGTCAAACCTGTCGACTTCTTCATTCGCCGAACCGGGGCTCTATTTTTCGACATCCATTGGGTACATCTGCACAAAGAGTCTGTACTTGTTTATATGGCCAAGAAACTAGGCTGGACCCACCAACAAACAGAAAGCTTTACTCAAGAATTAGAACAGTTGTTGGAGGAAGCAGTGGTGCCTGTTCCAGTGCACTCTTGATAAAAAAGCAAAAGCGTTCTCCCCAACAATGTTTAATCTCTGTCGCTGACTATTCACTCTAGATTTCGAGCTTAGCTCTGGAACAAGAAACCTACAAATTGAAATATGCCAATCCCCCAGCAAATAACTTATTGCTAGGGGATTCGTTTTTTATAGATTTCATTCCTATTCAGAATATTGATAGCTTTGAGCATGAGCTTTTCCGATAGCGGCTTCTTCTCAATGCGTTTTATACCTTGCTGTTCAGCTAATTTGATGCAGAATATTGGAGCTAGCGACAATATCGATACTACGAATCGAGAAAACTGACCAATCAATTCGTTGAATGATTTCCTTAAAGGAGATCATTTTATTGCCTCTTATTATCCTCCAAATAACTACTTTAAGGTTTCAGATACTTGCCTAGTAGCTTCCAATAAATCAGGAACATACTCTTTCATTGTTTCCTTATTCCAACGAAAAGAAGGACCTGAAATAGATAAAGCACCGATAACACGGTCTTTTTGATCAAATACAGGAGCGGATAATGCCGAAACATTAGGACTGATTTCACCATCATTTGTCGCAAAGCCTTCCCTAGCTGTCTGCTCTAATTTTTCTAAAAGAACTGATCGCTCCTCATATGATAATGATTCTATAATCTTATCTTGCATTTCCTTTGGTTGAAAAGCTAATATCGCCCGGCCACTTGCCCCGGCATATAAGGGTAATCTCTTCCCTACACCAACAGAACGACGAATCTCTTCCTGACTTTCGTATTCAATCGTACAAACCCTGTATTGTCCAGTTGGAACATAAAATCCAACCGTTTCTTTTGTTTTATCCCTTAGTTCAGTTAACCATGGATCAATAACTGGTGCTATAGGCATATCTGTCAATAACTTATTTGCATAGTTTAAGAATGCTGAACCTAGCGAATACAGCTTGGATTTAGGGTCTTGAAATATAAGCCCTTCTGACTTTAATGTTTGAAGTAATCGGTGAACTACGGTTTGAGAATAGTCAAGTTGATTACTAATCTCACTTATACTTTGTGGTCCTCTTGATTCTGCTAATACATTTAATACATGAATTGCCCTTAACACTGTAGTTGAATATTCAGTTCGTGTTGTCATATAGTCACCTACTTTTAAGTACTAGATTAATAGTAATCCACGATAGATGGTGTACCTACCGTGGATTACGTTATTATGAAGTTTTAATATACTTTGTTTTCACCTTCGTGAAAAAATCAATTCCTTCTCTTCCAAGTTCTTTGAATGAGCCAGAGCTTGATTGCTTATACCCTCCAAATGGAGCTTGATAGAATGTTCCTGTTGTCGTCATATTTGCTTTTACTAGACCTGCTTCTATCTCATTTAGAGCCCTCACCATAGCATTGGAATCCTTCGTACACACAGATGCAGATAAGCCATAGTCTACATCATTTGCAATCATTATTGCATCATCTAAATCTGTTGCTTTCATTACATTAATTACTGGACCAAAGACTTCTCGCTTAGCAATCGTCATATCTCTTGTAACCTGTGTAATAACAGTTGGCTCTACAAAAAAACCATACTCATGCTCTTCACTATCTAGGGAGGATCCTCCTAAAAGAATGTTTGCCCCTTCATTACGAGCAGTATTTATTAACTCTAATGTAGACATCTTCTCATCTTCGTTTACCTGAGGGCCCATGTCTATATTATCTTCAAGCCCATTTCCTACTCTTAATTTGCTCACTCTATCTGTTAGCTTTTCTACAAATTCATCGTGTACATCAGCTTCGATAATAACTCTTCCAGTAGCAGTACAAGCCTGACCAGCCTGCCCCAAACTACCCTTGATCGCTAAATCAACAGCTTCATCTAAATCAGCATCTTTTAGTATGACTAAAGGATTCTTTCCTCCCATCTCTAGGTGAACACGTTTCATGTGTTTACTAGCAGCTTGATATATTTTATTACCAACATTATTAGACCCTGTAAATGATATTGCTTGAACTGCCGGATGATCAATCATTTGATTAACAAGTCTTCCTGGTCCTATAACCTGATTTATGACACCGGCTGGAAACTCTGCTGCTTCCACCATTTCCATAAATAGCTTACCTAGAAGAGGTGTTTCCGATGATGTTTTTAAGACAACAGTGTTTCCACTGACAACTGCAGGAGCAATCTTCCAGGTAGGAATAGATAATGGGAAGTTCCACGGCGTGACAATCACGGCAACACCTAGAGGTTCTTGTACAGTTTCGATTTTGACATTTGGCATATCCGAAGGAATCGTCTTCCCTGACATCCTTCTCCCTTCACCAGCATAAAAATCAGCTATTCCTGCTGCGTATAAAACTTCTTTTTTTGCTTCCGCGTATGTTTTCCCCATTTCTTTTACAATTGCTTGTGTTAATTCCTCCTGACGATTTCTCATTTGGGTAGCTAATTTTGTTAAATAACTTCCTCGAGCGGGAGACGAAGTGCTCTTCCAACTAGCCAATGCATAATCAGCAGCTTCGATCGCTGCGTCAGCATCTTCTTCTGTTGATTGCCTTACAACAGCTAATACTTCTCTATAATTTGCAGGGTTTAGGTTATTCATAACCTCTTCACTACTTGGCTTGTGCCATTCTCCCCCTATATAATTCTTTAATTCCTTTACACCCTCTGTTACTGTCATCATAATCCTCCTTATCTATTTGCGTGTTCTCCCGTTCCAAATAACCTGGATTGTTCTGTAGACTCAACCAGTACATTCTTAGCTTCTTTGTATAACTTGCCCCAAAGCGTTTCTTCAACGAGCGCCCCGTATTTTCTTGATTGCTCCCAAATCCGTTCATGTTCTTCAAAAGATAAGATTGTATCAAATAAGTTTTGCTCTAAAATATAGTTAATAGCTCGTTTTAAATCCTTCTTTTCTGTTGTAGCTTGAAGTACATAATCATAGGATTCAAAGGATAATTGATGCCATTCCGGTAAAGCCATTTCTACACTATCTCCCGACAACACTACTGGATGAGGGTCACCAGGAAATGCAAATGCCCAATAAGGAATTCCATTTTCATACCAATGAACTACCCCACCCCTACCTCTTTTGGCTATTCGAACTGCTTCATAAGCTAAAAGGTGAGTTGTAGTGGAAGATTGGATATACCCATGGATGGTTTGAGGTGAATCGACAAGTTTTGATTCAACTAAATCCAGTGCAATTTTAGCTAACACATAATCTGGAAATCCTGCACCATCCACCCTTATTAGGTGGTCTGAATCATGCAAAAGTTCTATTTGATGAATTTCTCTTCTTTTTAAGTCATCCATCCCCTGTTCAAGAATCTCCACCCCCCCGTACCCAACACACTCAGACCATGTTATTAATTCTGCACAATCCTCTCGACAACCAAATGGTAAACCACATGATTCAAACACTTTCCGACACAATTCAAATAATTCCTGATAGGTTACTTTCATATTTACATCTCCTTCTGCCTCAAGAAACCTTCATCAAAAAAGCGATACCAGTTTCCACCCATGACAGATTCAACTTCAGCTTCCTTCAAGCCTCTTTCGAGCAAACCTTGGGAGATATTTGGAAAATCTGCTGGTCCCTTAAACCAAGTTGGCCATGTAGGCCACGAAGGGTTATTAGCTGAACCCGCACCATAATCCATTTCATGTGTCCACCTCCCCATTCTCATCCAATGTAAAAAGTCATCAGACATATTAAGAGTCAGGTCTGTTCCAATCGCAACTTGCTTAACTCCCATAAAGTCGATCGTTCTAACAATTAAATCTACAAACTCCTCCAAAGGTGTCTCAGAACCACTTATCAAATGAGGATATGCACAAAGACCAAGGATCCCATTATTGTCTTTTAATGCCTGTAACACTTCAGGTGATTTATTCCGTTTACTTGGATAGATCCAATCAGGGTTTGCATGAGTAATTGCTACAGGGCGTTGACTATGATGGATAGCATCAAGAGACGTTTGCTCTCCTACGTGCGAAAGGTCAATGACCATGCCTACTCTATTCATTTCTTCTACCACTAGCTTTCCATATCGAGAAAGCCCAGAGTCCCTAGCTTCATAGCAACTACTTCCAATTAAGTTCTGATTGTTATAGGTGAGTTGCATTATTTTAATACCTAGTTGTTCAAACACTTCAACCAACCCTAATTCATCTTCTAAGGAAGAAGTATTTTGAGTACCTAAGATAATACCAATTTTCCCTTCAGCATTTGCTTTAAGGATATCCTCTCCTCGTCGTACAGGGATAACGAGATCGCTATGCTTTTGGAAGAATTGATACCATCCTGAAACTTTACTTAAGGTCTCTCTAGCATTCTCCCAAAGCACACAGCACGCATGGACACAAGATACCCCTCCTTTTTTCAACTCTAGTAAGAATTCACGATCCCACTTACTCAATTCAAGACCATCAATCACCATCATGTTTTGTTTTGATAGATTTTGATCACTCATAAAATATTCAGCCCTCCAATTTTGGTATTTTTGGAAAAATCCATTTCGGTTGATTGATAGCAGTAAAATCTTTAATAAGGGGAGCCCCTTGGAATAAGGTGATTCGAACCCAACGATTTGACTTAGGGTCAAAGCGCTCTCCACCAAAAAAGGATAGCTTACAGCGCATTAAAAAGATGGGAACCATATTCTTATCGAGTAAATTTCCTCTAATTTCCCCATAATCATAATTCTCCAATGATTGAATGCGGCGTATTATCCCCTTGTATTCCGGATAACGAAAAACAAAAGTAGCAACCTTTTCTGTATAATCACGATCTTGTAGAAGAAAAGATACCTTTTGAACAAGTTCGGCAATATTCATTGGCATCTCATGCTCATCTCCTGGCTCTTCTCCCCTAACAGCAATTCTCGGCTCTTCTTTATCTACAGATCGATACCAAAAGTAATATTTTTCATCAGGGTTTGAAAAATCAAATGAAAATACCCACTGATAATGATTATTTATTAGCCCTAATAGTTCACCAATAGTCATACTTGGGTTTAGTTCCATTTCTTCGTTCACAACTGTGTATTGTTCAAGCTCTTCATTCTTTTCAGGATATATTTCTATCATCATTGTATTTAGAACTTCTTGAGCTTCAACTGAAAGAGCAGAAGATATTTGCTCAATAATCGGTAGCCATTGTGTATCCTCAGGGACATGATCGCTATGAATAAAATCTTCGAGATGCTGTCGAACAATCTGTAAATCTCCGGCTATTGATTCACCATCCTCAAATACTCCCGTTTTTTGAACTGGATAATGAGCGAAATAATGAATGGCTCTATCAAGCCAATCTATAAGGGAATTAATCTTTTCCTCTGTCATAGGTTCTACTTTTGACCTTGCTAATGAGAGTTCCCTAAGATAAATCCATTGATGAATAAGTTTAGGATGATAAATTAAAAAAGGTACCATACCAAGACCCGTTGCATTACCAATACCAAGAAAGCGTTTAATACGATCATCTAATGTTGAAGCTTGGGGATTTTGACATTTGGCAATATGCTCGACTATATCGAAACTAAACTGCCTAAGCATATATGCAGTAAACAGTTGTGCGCTAAAAGCTCCATGAAGGGGATGATCACCCTTCATTTTTTCAAACGGAGCTACCCCGAATTTTCCGTTTGCATAAAAAGCGGTACTTCTAACGATATACCCAACCTTAGCTAGCGCTTCAGGGTCTGGTTGCTGCTCTGATGTAAGCGCATTCACAATATGCTGAAATATTCGTGAACTCCGATTCGCCCTAGACCAAACTAAATCTTGGACAGTCCCTCTCCCTAGTTCTTGCTTCGGTAGTTCACGTTTTAAGTCTTCAATCTTTTCTTCAGATAGTACTCCTTCACATAAAGCAAATGTAATATCCCATTTCTCCGAAATAACCCGATCACTACGTTCATACTCATCGATATCCTGTGAAACGACTACAAAGGAAAAAGTTCCAGCAGGTGTTCTGATATAATAAATTGCTTCCCCATGACCATTATGGTCTAAATTAAAACGATGTTGATCAATACTCCACTTCTCCCTCATTGCTCGTCTTAGTATGATGCGAGCAAAACTTAAGCTTGTCATTCGGAATGCACCAATTCTTTCTGGCTTCATCACTTCACGTGCTGGTCGTATCGCATCCTCAATTCCATAGTGGAAATGAGCTTTTGAAAGAGCCATATTATCACCTCCATAAATTCCGTTAAACGGAATTATATTTCGTTATGTGGTTTTAACTCTAGAGTATAGTCTATTTACTTTAAGGTCAATAGATATAAACTGATTTTTTTGAGTTTTCTGATATATGTAGGTGCCACATTAATCCATAAAAAATCCCGGCATAAAGTAGTATGTGCCGAGACTTTTGTACCTTATATTACTTACACTTAAACGAACTTACTATTATAGCGTCAATGGCCTTAACTTCTTCTCTATTTCCTCACGATTCTTCTCCAAAAACGGAGGTAATGACAAGTTTTCACCTAATGATTCAACAGATTCATCAATATCAAATCCTGGTGTGTCTGTTGATAATTCAAATAAAATCCCATTAGGTTCCCTGAAGTATAAGGCTTTGAAGTAAAAACGATCAACTTTGCCGGAATTCATCATACCTGTTTGCTGAATACGTTTCACCCATTCTGCATGTTCATCCTCATCTGGCACACGGAAGGCTACATGGTGAACGCCTCCGCGCCCTAGTTTTTCTGGGGATAAATCAGGTCGAGTTTGGATGTGAACCTCTGCTCCCGCTCCCCCTTCACCAGTGGTGTACACTTCTACATCTGGAAAGTCACCTTCAAGAGAAGGATACGAATCCGCATAACGGAAGCCTAGAACATCCTGTAACACCTTAGCTGTTGGTTTTGAACTTCTCACTCTTAATAACACAGGACCTAACCCAACAATTCCGTATTCTTTAGGAACTTCTGTCTCATCCCATGCTTCACCGGCATGGACGCCTTGTTCATCGTTATCAGCTACTAGAATTAATTGCGTTCCTTCAAAATCTTGAAAGGCTAACGTATCACGATTGGCCCTCTTTTTAATTTCTTCATGTTCCACATTGTATGCTTCAAATCGTTTTCGCCAATAATCCAGTGCTTCTGTAGTTTTCACTCTTAGAGAAGTACTTGTGATACTGGAAACCCCTGTATACGTTTGACCAAGACCAGGTATGTCAAAGAATGTTAATTCCGTTCCTGGACTTCCTTTAGCATCACCATAAAATAAATGATACGTACTCGTTTCATCTTGGTTCACACTTTTTTTCACTAAACGCATGCCTAATATCTTTGTATAAAATTCAAAATTTCGTTCTGCTTTCCCCGTTAATATAGAAACGTGATGAATTCCTAATAAATTCATTTTCATCATCCTAACGAAAATATTTTTAATTATCTCGAATTCAAAGTAATGATAAAATACATTTGTTTTTCGGTCAACTATTTAGATCCGAAACAAAATATATGTCTAAATTTTCAAAATAATTATATGGTATTAGTCGATATTCCTCACAAAAACGCCAATATTGATGATGTATGAGTCAAAATTGGTATAGACGTCTATATTGGAATTCCGATACACTTTAGGTAGTAAATGTAAGCGCTTGTATATTTCGAAAAGGAATAACTTCGTTTCATTTATATTTTCTTACATTAGGAGGTTATTATGTGAAAAGAAAAACGGTATCTATTATTCTGTCTACTGTTCTTGTTTCGTCATTGGTTACACCTATTACAGGTAACGCAGCAAATGGACCCACTATAGAAAATCATCATAAGAAAAATCCACATCAGTCCTCCCAACAAGCTCACCCTAATTTTACATGGAATAATCCCGGACCCTCATCTCCTGTTTTACACCCTGGTTCCATTCGTGGTTCTGGGTTACGAAAGGAGCCACTTCAAGACATTGACACCATGATTCGTAATGCGATTGATGATCAGGTCATGCCTGGTGCCGTTGCACTTGTTGCTCGAAGGGGTCAAGTCGTGAAGCATGATGCATATGGCTACGCTGCAAAGTATAAAAATAACGAATTTACTGAATTAGAACATCCTCAACAGATGGAGAAAAACACTGTATTTGATTTAGCCTCTATCAGTAAACTTTTTACCACTACTGCTGCAATGACCTTATATGAAGAAGGAAAATTTGAACTGGATGATCCCGTAGCAAAATACATCCCCGAATTTGCAACAAATGGAAAAGAAAATGTTACGATTGAACAACTCATGACCCATACTTCTGGATTTAAACCATGGATTCCACTTTATACAATAGAAGGTGATCGAGAGGATCGCCTGCAACATGTATATAAACAACCTCTGCAATCAGAGCCAGGTAAGGAATATACATACAGTGACCTCAACATGATTACCCTTGGAGCTCTTGTAGAAGAGTGGTCTGGAATGCGTCTTGATCAATATGTTGAAAAAGCTATCACCAAACCACTCGGAATGAAGGAAACGATGTACAACCCACCATCTTCATTAAAAGATCGCATTGCTGCAACCGAATATCAACCTTGGACAGATCGAGGGCTGGTTTGGGGAGAAGTCCATGATGAGAATGCTTGGTCCCTTAATGGTGTAGCAGGACATGCAGGGGTGTTTTCTACAGCTTCAGACCTTGCAACATTTGCTCACATGTTTGTGATGGACGGCCGTTATGGCGGAGAACGTATATTAGAACCAGAGACTGTCGATCTTTTAACGGAGAACCGAATACCTGAATTTCCTGGAGATGATCATGGACTAGGTTGGGAGCTTCAGCAAGATTGGTTTATGGATGGTCTCTCTGAAAGCAATACGCTAGGGCATACAGGGTACACTGGTACCTCCATTGTTGTTAGCCCTACAAACAAAACCGTTGCCATTCTACTAACCAATAGAGTTCACCCAACACGTAACACTGTTTCCACAAGTCCTACAAGGCGAAAATTCGCACGAAATGTAGCCGATTCCATACCAGTATCCATTCCTAACAAAGGAGAAGCTTGGTTTTCTGGATATGGTAACAATGAAACCAAACATTTAACTGCTGAAATCAATGTAGATCAAAATGCTACACTTACCTTCGACACCTGGTATCGTATCGAACCTGAAGCTGATGTTGGAAAAATAGAAATTTCTAGCAATGGCACCGATTGGACACAATTAGACCAAACGTTTACTGGAACGAGTGGTGATTGGGATTCCATCAAGGTTGCATTACCAAAAGACACCTCTCACCTTCGCTTTACGTATGAAACAGATTACTCCGTAAATCGCCGAGGATGGTATATTCATCAACCAGAACTCGTTACAGAGCAAGGCAATACAACTCCACTCCACTTAAACAGCGAGAAATGGACAAAACGATCGTATTAAGTAAAGCTCGGGGTGCCCACTGCTGCCCGCAATACGTGGATTCATTCGATGTTGTTGACTTATCGTAAGGAGGAGTAGGAAGTCTGCTAGATGCTGGCGCTAGATATAAATGCAAAAACGTACGCTTTCTTTGCTTATTATGAAGACAGAGAGCCTTGGAAATAACCAAGGCTCTCTATTTATATGTTTGAATTCTATGATTATAAAGGAAAGGTTGAGTAGAATATAAACTTAGGTATTTTTACTACAGCAAAGGTATTGGGAACTTTTCCATATCAATGCGAGATGATTCACGACCGAATCATCTCATTTTGTTATCATTTCTTACTAAATATCTTCATTTGTGATATCATCAATATTATCATTAAGAAGATTATGAAAATTGCTTCATACAAATAGATTTAGGAAGGTGAACATATGTCAACTCAAACACAGATAGATGATAGTACTAGTCCCCTAAGGAGAGACGTCAATAAACTCGGCCATATGCTTGGTGACCTTCTTGTCCATCATGGAGGAAACGAACTTTTAGATAAGGTAGAGAAAATCCGTACATTGACGAAAGCTCTTCGGAAGCATTTCGATCAAGATACGTATCAGTCATTGAAAAGGGAAATCGAATCGCTCGAACCACCTATGCGACAACAAGTGATTCGTGCCTTTTCCGTTTATTTCCACCTCGTTAATATTGCAGAGCAAAACCACCGTATTCGCCGACGCCGAGATTATCAACTTTCCGGCGATGATACTGTACAGCCCTTCTCCTTACAAAGCGCCGTACAGGCTTTAAAACGTAATGACACATCTGAAGACGTGATTCAGAATGTTTTAGACCAGCTCTCACTTGAGTTAATTATTACAGCACACCCAACGGAAGCAACAAAACGCTCCGTGCTTGAAATTCAAAAACGAATCGCCAATCTTCTAAAGCAACTGGACAATCCTATGCTTACGAAAAGTGAACGTGAAAAAATGGAGGAAAGCCTATTCAATGAAGTTACCGTTCTATGGCAAACGGATGAACTACGTCACCGTAAACCAACGGTAATGGATGAAGTACGAAATGGTCTTTATTATTTTGATGAGACACTATTTGATGTACTCCCTGATGTCCATCAAGAATTAGAGGATTGCTTGGAAGAACAATACCCATATGCTGAATGGGATGTACCTAACTTCCTTCGATTTGGGTCCTGGATTGGGGGCGACCGTGATGGAAACCCTAATGTAACTCCAGAAATCACATGGGAAACATTACAAAAACAAAGAAACCTTGCACTTACGAAGTACGATGAAGTACTTGTGGAACTAATGAAGCGATTCAGCCACTCCACTACTCGCGTATCCGTAAGTGAGGAACTCATTACTTCTGTAAAAACCGAAGAAGAACTAATCTCTAATGACAAAAGATGGAGAGCAGAACAAGAGATTTATCGCCGTAAATTCGCGATTGTTCTTGAAAAGCTACGAAACGTTGGTCATTCTTCGTTAGGATATAAATCAGCAGAGGAACTTTTAGAAGATTTATACGTCATTCAACGAAGCGTTAAGCAACATCAACCGACTGAGCGAGAACTTAAAATGTTGCATAAGCTTATTCGGCAAGTGCAATTGTTTGGCTTCCACCTCGCCACACTGGATATACGTAACCATAGCGGAGAGCATGAATCAGCTATTACCGAAATTCTACACAAAGTGAATATTACGGAAGACTATAGTGCCCTTTCTGAGCAAGAAAAAATTAATGTTCTTAAGAATGCTTTGGAAGACCCTCGTCCAATCACATTATTAAATGATGATTATACTGAAGACACACAAGAGATGTTGAAGGTATTCCAAACGATTCGTGCTGCCCATGAAGAGTTTGGAAAACGCTCCATTGAAGTGTACCTTATCAGTATGACGGAATCCGTTAGTGACATTCTTGAAGTATTAGTACTTGCGAAGGAAGCTGGCATTTATCGTCTTCATCCAGATGGGACAGTAGAAAGTAGCATTAATGTCGCACCACTCCTTGAGACGGTAGATGACTTAGTGGCTGGACCTGAAATTCTTAAGACGTTATTTGATATGGATGTGTACAAAAACCATCTACAGCAAAGAGGTAACCTTCAAGAAATTATGCTAGGTTACTCTGATGGCAGTAAAGATGGTGGAACGTTAACCGCTAACTGGAAACTTTACAAAGCCCAACAAGAAATCCATGAAATGGCTAAGGCATATAACGTGAAGCTGAAGTTCTTTCATGGCAGAGGTGGTTCTTTAGGACGTGGTGGTGGACCGCTAAACCGCAGTCTTCTATCCCAGCCTGCTGAAACACTAGGTGATGGTGTGAAAATTACCGAGCAAGGCGAGGTTCTATCCTCTCGTTACATGCTGAAAGATATAGCCTACAGAAGCTTAGAGCAAGCCGCTTCTACATTATTGGAAGGAGCTGCACACATCTCGGAAGAATCGGAACAAGGACACCATCGCGAAAAAGAATGGGAAAATGCAATGGAAGCAATAGCAAATACATCCCTAAAGAAATATCAATCCCTTGTATTTGGCGATCCCGATTTCTTAACGTACTTTAATGAGGCTACTCCTTTACAAGAGCTAAGTGAATTAAATATCGGTTCAAGACCAATGAAACGTAAAGATAGTAACAAATTTGAAAACCTGCGTGCGATTCCTTGGGTTTTTGCCTGGACACAAAACCGTCAGCTTATTCCGGCATGGTACGCTGCCGGAACAGGTTTACAAAGCTTTGCATCAGAAAGTGACGAGAACCTCAAGTTGTTGCAACAAATGTATATCAACTGGCCATTCTTCCGCTCCACCATTGATAACTTACAGATGGCCTTAACAAAAGCAGATATGCAAACAGCTCAGGAGTATATCACACTGGTACAAGATCAAGAAATGGGAGAACGTATTTTCCAAAACATCGTAGAAGAATACAACAAAACAAAAGATGTTTTACTACAAGTCACAGGTGATGACGAATTGTTGGATCAACAACAAACCATCCAAGAATCTGTCCGTCGTCGTAACCCTTACGTAGATCCGCTCAATTTCTTACAAGTGCAGTTAATCAAAGAATTACGAACAGAGAAAATCACCGGTGATGAATTACTCACAGAAGCACTTCTTACTATTAGCGGCATCGCAGCCGGCTTACGCAATACAGGTTGATAATTTAGGAAACCAACACTAACACCCCCGTATCTTTAATAGATACGGGGGTGTTTCTTTAGTTACTTAACGCTTTTTCCAATGTGTTCAAATTTTTTTTCATTAAACTAAAGTAGTCTTCGTTGTTCTCCATATCTTTCTCGGTTAAAACAGATAGATTATGAAGCCGTAATGATTCCGCACCAATTTCTTTTTGAATAACTTCTGCTATTTTAGGAGTTACATTTTGTTCGAATATCACATATTCTAATTCATATTTTTTTGATTTCTCGATAATTCTTTCTAGTTGTTGTTGTGATGGTTCCTGTGAAGGAGACAAACCGGCAATAGCCACTTGTTCCACACCGTATGCTTCTTCCCAATATCCATAGGCAGCATGAGAAACGAGTATCTTGTTTTGAGACTTATTTTCGATGGTTTCGTGATATTGTTCATCCAGATTCTTTAAGCGCTCCTCCAACTTCTCAAAATTCTTTTCAAAATCGTCCTTTGCTTCAGGCTTCAACGAAGACAGTTGATCCTTTATGTTCTCTGCTAATGGAATTGCCTTAGTAGGATCAAGCCATACATGGGGGTCTTTATCACCATGATTGTCTCCTTCTTCTTTATGGGTTTGTTCTTCATGATTATGGTTTTCTTCTTCGCCTGGTTGTTCTTCATGACCATGGCTTTCTTCTTCGCCTGATTGTTCTTCATGACCATGGCTTTCTTCTTCCCCTGATTGTTCTTCATGACCATGGCTTTCTTCTTCCCCATGGGTGTGTCCTATTAAATCCACACCATTGGATGCTTCTAAAATAGATACGTCTTCATTTTTAAGAGATTCAGAGATGCTTTCTGCATATGCTTCTAAGCTTGCGCCATTATAAATAAATAAATCCGATTTAGAAATGTTCACCATTGTTTTCGATGTCGGTTCAAAAGTGTGAGGGTTAGCTCCTGCAGGCAATATAGATTGTACCTCTACGTGATTACCCCCAATTTTTTCAGTAAAATCTTGGAGTGGATATAACGTTGTATAGATTGTTAGCTTATCAGTGTTAGAATCTCCTGAGTTCGCATTCTCTCCATCTTCTTGCGTTGTATTTGTCTGATTATCAACACCACACGCCACCATTAAAAACAGTAACCCTAACGAGATTATATATCCAAGTTTTCTCACTATTTTCCCCTCCAATTAAGTAAGTACAAAACAATATTATCGTAATCATTACGGATTGTAAATAGTAATAATTACGTTTTGTGTGCATAGATTGAATAGACGTTTGGCAAAAGGGCAAAAAAATAAACCAGTATCATATACTACTGGCTTACTTACATGCAGGGCAATGTCCATACACTTCAAATTTATGATTTTCTATTTCATGATTTGGAAGATTCTCTTTCACATTATCCATAGGGCACATGTTAATTGGCGTGGTTTTCCCACACTCAGTACAAATGAAATGGTGATGGTGCCCGTGTGTCTCACAATGGAATCGAAAGTGTTTCTCGCCATCAAGTGTGGTGGACTCCAATATTTCTAGTTCAGCCATTTTATATAAATTTCGATAAGCGGTATCATAACTAGCCCCAGAAAATTCTTCTTTAAAATTTGCCCATAGTTGCTTAACAGACACGTATTGATCATGATTTTCTAATAAATCAAGCAGTACTTCTCTCTGTTTCGTATGCTTGTACCCATTTTCCTTTAATATTTGCAAAGCTTCATTTGTATTCAATGGAATCACCCTTTATCTTCAACACACTATTTTAGCATCATTCATATATTACACATTTATTAAGAAAGAACAAAAGCGCAAGCGCCCGTTTAGCGACGTACAAACTGCTGCTATAGGATGTGGGTTGGTTCGATGTTGCTACGTGATGTAGCAATTTTAATCGAACTTCACCTGATTCCGTAGGAGATAAAGGAAACTCGAAGAGCGCAAGCGATCCGATGTTGACTTACCGTAAGGAGGTGCAGGAAGTTTGCTAGTCGCTGGGCTCTTGAGCTGGACATGGCTACATCACTTTATCAAAGGTATCCACAACCTTAATCCGTTTATAATTTCCTAGAAGAAAAAAACCATTCATTTTTACGCCAAACGATAGTAAGATAATAGCAACCACTTAAATTGTAATCATTACTTTTTGGAGGTGGGTTTGCTCTGATATCTAAAATTGTTTAACCTTTCATCGCTCTATTCGCTTATATAACTCTTATTTTAATCATTATAACATTTTTTATCGGTAATTTTGTTCCGATAGAATCGTATTTGCACATCCCTCAAAAAGTATTAGACATTAATAAGATTTTTTTAAGTATTTTTCTTGAGGCTAGTCCCTTTGTCCTTTTAGGTGTTTCATATCTGCCCTTATCCAAACATTCGTAAACGAAAGTCATTTACAATGATTCATACCTAGGAACGCTATTTTAGCGGTTGTTCCTGCAGTAGCTATTGGTGCCATAATCCCGGTTTGTTAATGTGCAATTGTGCCTACCGTTCGAAGGCTTCTTCAAAAAGGTATGCCTTTGCACGTAGGATTAGTCATACTTGTTTCAGCTCCTGTATTAAACCCTATCGTCTATCTTTCAACTTATTATGCCTTTCAATCTACTCCTGGAATCGCACACGCTAGGATGGGACTTGCCTTTTTAGTCGCATTGGCAATCGGTTTGCTTATTTACTTCTTCTTTGGTAATCTGAATCAATTAAAAGAGGAGAAGTCTACTTCTACCTTCCAAATCTACGCCTACACAATCTGAGAATGGTTCTTCCGCTTCTAACGACAAGAAGATGAGTGGGATGAAGAAGATTATGCTATAGAGAGTGCTGTCATTACGCCAAAAGAACTCTATCCTGTTTTATATAAGACACTACTGTCTAGTGACCATAAACCTTGAACCTGATCAATATATTGGAACAATCAACCTAATTGAAGAAAAACCTCACTCCTTTAAAGGGAAGGAGGTTAAGGTAAAGGGGTAAAGAAAAGTGCATGTGCTGGAGTTAGGCTAATTTATCATCTCAACTCATAAATAAAGTCCCTATGTCGTGTGAACGCTTTTTACATCGTTCTATACATATAGGGACTTCTCAATATACATATTATTCCTCAAAGGCACCTTCTACATCAAAGTCATGTAAGTTAATCTCTGTTGATTTTCCAAGCGCAACATTAGCAAGCTCCGCTCCCAAATATGGACCGCTCGTTAAACCAGAAGCTCCTAAACCATTGGCAACCAGCAAACCGCTCACGTTTGGAACCGAGCCTATAACTGGAAGTGACCCTGGGGTAAAAGGTCTAAAACCCACCTTGGTTTCTACATAGGTACTAGATTCTAAGCCAGGAGCGACATTCAAAGCTTTTTCGATAATGTGGTTTACACTACCCGCCGTTACTCTGAGATCGCGACCTACATTACTTTCCTGTGTTGCCCCTACAACCACTTTTCCATCTTCAAACGTGAGTAAATATTGACTGTAAGGAGCCATTACAACAGGCCACTGACCCGTATCAGTGTCTGGCAATTGAAGATGGACAATCTGTGCCTTTTGCTCCGTCACTTGAAACTTCATTCCTAATGGTTCCAATAACTCCTTGGACCACGTTCCACCTGTGACAAGCACTTTATCAGCATACATACCTGTTTCATTTACCTTAACACCAGTGATTGTGTTCCTTTCAAATAAAAGAGAAGCCTCACCTTCGATAAATGTTGCACCGTGCCTTTTTGCACCTCGAATCAACGCATTGCGTAAAGCAGCTCCATTCACCCGTGCAGCTCCACCTATATGTACTGCACCATATATATCAGATAATGGTGGAAACAGTGCCTTCGTTTCCGTTGCTGATAGTTTTGATACTTCTCCCATTTCAGGAGTAGACTTTAGCCGTTCCAGCGCCAATTCATATTTTTTTTGGAGTCGATCTTCACCAGAAAAGATATTGATGGCTCCCACTTGGGAATACCCTGTTTCCGTTTCCCCTTCTGCTTCTAACTCTTCAATCAAAGAAGGATAGTATTTCGCTCCTGCCTTTACTAAGTGATACCAAGGCTTATTTGCTCTATTAGTCAACCAAGGACACACAATACCTGCAGCTGCTTCTGTTGCCTGACCAGGGTCATTTCGATCAACTAGCGCTACCTTCGCACCTTGTTTCGCCAAGTGATAGGCTGTTGAGGCTCCTAATATCCCTGCTCCTATTACGATATATGTCATATGTTTAACCCTTTTCTTTTAAAGTCTCTTGTTGTATCACTTATTTTACAAGACTATATAAGGCATCTCAATGTAGTGTTTACAAATCAATGCTTGGTTCAAATGATTGATCTCGTACCACAACAGTCTCAGGTACGACTTTAATGAGTATATTACTGTCCCCAAGATGCTTAAACCGCTCATCCCAACTCCCTTCATTGATCCCTAGATATTTACGCAATAACCGTTTTGCAAGTTCTGCATCGAACGGTTCCACTGTTCCATGACCTCGAAACCCTACGTGCAAGACCTTGCCACTTTTCACATCAAAATCAACGATACCAACCGCGCAAGCAGAGTGATTTTCTATTCTTCCCGGGAAACTATCAGAGGAAGGCGTACCAATAATCCATATGCATTGATCCTCCCAATGGAACCACACCGGAGAATCCTTAGGTACATCGTTCTCTACTGTAGATAAATGTGCAAACAGTGGCTTCTTAAGAAATTCATCCAAATCATAATGGCCTCTACTATTACGAATAATCTCCATTATTATACCTCCATATTACAATGTTGTACTTCCGAGGATAACATGAATGGACATAAATTCCTTTTACCTTGTTCTACTACCCAGGCATATTCCACTCTTCTTCCACAAGTTTATGATTAATGGAAACACCTACTTCATACCCCTCACCAGCCGCTCCAACTAATCCCGAGAATGCGTGTGTAGCATCTCCTATCACATATAACCCTGGCACACACGTTAAACCATGAGGATCTGTTTCATACCCTCCATGATGATTGTACGGGACACCTAACATCTCCGGAATAGTTGAACTTTGGGTAGCGTCTACGTTCATAATGAACCCAGCAGAACGTTTAAATACTTCTCCATCCTCCAAGATGATGCTCTTTAGGAAACCGTTAGTAGATGAAACCTCTTTAATATGACCGTCTATCACGTCAATGTTATAGGTGTTCAGCTTTTCTAAATCCGAGACACTCCAATTCGTAGGTCCATTTGTAAACACAAGAAGATCCTTGCTCCAATTTGCAATAAGCTTTGTAAAATCAACCAGCTTCTCTCCTTGCCCAAACACCGCTAACGGCTCATCCCGATGTTCCCATCCATCGCAATATGGACAAGGAAATACAGACTTTCCGTACACCTCTTGTAAACCTGGAATAGAAGGGAGATGGTCCTTCATGCCAGTTGCTATTATCACTTTCTTACCTATATACCTCGAACCTGACTGTGTATGTATGGTAAAGATACTTTCTTCAGGCTCTATTCGAATCACAATATCTCCTTTAATGGAAACGGACTCATACTTCATTAGTTGATGTATGGAAATATCTCTAAATTCTTTTGGTGTTATACCATCACGAGTTAAAAAGCCATGTGAATGAAGCGTAACAGCATTACGAGGCTTCCCTGCATCAATGAGCAAAACCTTCCGACGTGATCGTCCTAATACAAGAGCAGCACTCATCCCAGCAGGGCCACCACCTACGATAACTACATCATGTGTAAGTTGGGCCATCTTTTTCACCTCATTTAAAATCACATGTTCATGTTTGTATTGTGCACGATATAGTCTTAATCAATTGTTGAACTACTATGCAACGTACCCCTTTTTCATAAGCATTGATAAACTACTCAGATTCCATTTTCACTATAAACTTGAGATACCAACAGTTTTCTAACATTCTCATATTTTCAATAACTTTTATTCGTTATGATGTTCCCGGAATAATCTGAAACTTCCTGTACATTTACACGTACACATTTATAAATAGTCACACAAGTGGAGGAACATTGTATGAAAACATTCATTCACCGCTTAAAAATTATACTTGGATGGATTATTATTGGATATTCCATAGCTATGGGGATTACTTCTATGACCATAGATGATAATTCAATCGCTACTAGAATCATCATGTACATCTTAATCGGTATAATCCCGGGTATTATAGGGGGATTGCTACTAAAAGGTAAGAAGCAATTTATGCAATCTTTATGGCAATATGTAAGGTATTACACTTTCATTACGCTTTTTATCCCTTTTGCCATACTGTTATTTGACAACTACACAAATTGGAAAGAAAGTATCATCTCCCACCCAAGTGATATTTATTTAGCTTTACATTCTGCAAAATGGGTAAGTTATACCGAATTGGCACTATTATTCCTTACATTCCTTCTCTTAGCTCCTGTTTATGTTAAAGGCTGGAACTGGCTTCCAAAAGGAACGAGAAAAATCTTAATTGTGCTGTTCATCGTTACTCCTGTTTTTTTATTTGTAACAAAAGAAGATTATCAGTCTATAAGAGAAGAGGGAATTGTTATTTCCAGTTTTGGAAATCAAGAAGAGATTTCTTGGGGAAACATAAAAAAGGTAGAATTAGTTAGTTATATAGGAAGTGATGGATTACCATCTCGATCTATTCCTATTCCAGAACAAGAATTTATGTGGAAATTCGTTTTTTATCAATCGACAGGAGAAACGCACGAGTTCAGATTTGGCTATTCTGTTTCCAATTCGAAAGCAGCTTTAGACATTAAACAAACCATTCTAGATCATGACCTCCCACTTAAGCTGGATCAATTAACAGAAAAAGAATGGAAGTTTGTTCAATTGGATATGAATGAATATCCGAATGGCAAGAAAGATTTCTATTAACTATTTCAGTATAACCCAGAGACAGATCGTTACTACCAACAAGGTTCTTAGCAATCAGTAGAATCTCAATCTACAGATTAAAAGCTCAGGGCACTCGGTTAGCGACGTATATGTTGCTGCGTGAGGCGGGTCTACAGGAGGTAGGTCAATTCGATGTTAACTTATCATACGGAGGCGAGGGAAGCATACTAGTCGATGGGCGCTGGAGCTGGACGTGGCCACATCATTTTATCAAAGTTAGCCACTACCTTAACCCGTTTATAGTACGCTAGACACCAAAAAAGGGTTACTCTATACGAGTAACCCTTTTCTTTAATGAGTTTATCTTCTTATCAATCTATAAAAATACAATTCTCTATGGTCTTATTCCACTGTTACACTCTTAGCTAGATTTCTTGGCTTATCTACATCACAGTCACGGTGTAGTGCTGCGTAGTATGCGATCAGTTGCATTGGGACAACGGATACTAATGGCGTTAGCAATTCGTGTACCTCTGGAATGACGAATGTATCGCCTTCTTGATCTAAGCCTTTCATGCTAATGATGCAAGGATTGGCTCCACGTGCTGCTACTTCTTTCACATTACCACGAATAGAGTAGTTCACGTTTTCTTGTGTAGCTAGTGCTACAACCGGGGTTCCTTCTTCAATTAGTGCGATGGTTCCATGTTTCAGTTCTCCACCAGCAAATCCTTCTGCTTGAATATAAGAAATCTCTTTTAGTTTAAGAGCTCCTTCAAGTCCAACGTAGTAGTCTACACTGCGTCCGATAAAGAAGCAGTTTCGCGTTGTTGGCAAGAAATCAGCAGAAATTTGTTCTATTTCTTCTTTTTGATCACATAGTGCTTCCATTGCATTGGCAGCAATACCTAATTGCTTCATAGGGTTGAATTCAAGCTCAATGCCTTTTGCTTGGGCTGTATCAACCGCTAGAATCGCTAACACCGCCATTTGAGCTGTATATGCTTTAGTAGAAGCAACTGCGATTTCTGGTCCAGCATGTAAGTGTAGCGTGTAATCCGCTTCACGAGAAAGGGTAGAGCCAGGTACGTTTGTAATCGTTAGTGCTGGATAGCCTTTAGCTTTTGTTTCCACAAGTACAGCACGGCTGTCTGCTGTTTCACCACTTTGAGAGATAAACACAAATAACGGATTATCTGAGATGAGTGGCATGTTGTAAGAAAACTCACTTGCCACATGTACCTCTACTGGTGTTTGTGCAAGTTTCTCGATAAATTGCTTTCCAATTAAACCAGCGTGATAACTTGTTCCACACGCAATAATATACACTCGATCACATTTGGTCATAGCCTGACGTACATCTGGATCTAATTTAATTTGATCGTTTTCGTCTTGATATTCTTGGATGATTTTACGAATAACAAAAGGTTGCTCGTCAATTTCCTTGAGCATGAAATGTGGGTATGTTCCTTTTTCGATGTCGCTTTCATCAATTTCAGCGGTAAATGGTTCACGGTCTACTTTTGTACCATCTAATTTTTGAATCTCTACTTCTTCGCGACGTACGATAACAATCTCTTTATCCTCTAATTCTACGAACTGATCGGTAACCTGAAGCATAGCCATAGAGTCACTTGAAACAACATTAAAACCGTCTCCAAGTCCCACAAGCAATGGACTTTTGTTCTTAGCTACATAAATTGTGTTCGGATCCTCTTGATCAATAATCCCAACAGCATAAGAACCTTTCATTAGAGAGATTGCTTTACGGAATGCTTCCTGCACATCTCCTAGCTCGTGGTAGAGGTTTTCTACAAGCTGTACAATAATCTCAGTATCTGTTTCACTCTTCATATCAACATCTGATAGATACTCACGTTGTACATCTTCATAGTTTTCAATAACGCCATTATGAACAATAGTAAATCGACCAGACGCGCTTTGATGAGGGTGGGCGTTCTCATAGCTCGGCGCACCATGTGTTGCCCAGCGGGTATGGCCAATTCCCATTGTTGCACGTACTTCTTTCTTCTCTACCTCTTCACGAAGTGCAGCAATACGACCTTTGACTTTCGTTATATGGATTCCATCTTCATTTAATTGTGCAATTCCTGCTGAATCATAACCACGGTATTCCAGTTTACCTAAGCCTTTTAGTAAAATCTCTGTTGTATCCTGTGTTCCAATATATCCGACAATTCCACACATAGTGTTGTTTCCTCCTTATAATAAGGGGCAAACAACTCAACCTATCTAACGGGGCAAGCGTTTGCCCCTTTCTCATGATCCGCTTTTAGAATACGATCTTCATAACACCTTGCTTCCATCTTTTGTGCAAAGAGTCACCCCTTTGTTTTAAGATCAAAACGTATCGGTTGAGGTGTTATCAACCGGGAGGCATCCGCCGATCATCGATGAACCTCCTCCTCGTCAACTATTTTCATTGCGTTCTGAAAATAGTCCAGGCGCTTTACTATATGATTTACATTCTTTCGTATCATCTCCCTTCTATTGTGATGTTGCTTTTACTGCATCTCCAATCCTTCTTAACCTTTTAAAAAGGACTTTAAACTACAGAATGAAGACAAGCAATTTACATTTTATACTAGTCCTATTTATTGGTCAATTATTATTTCTTACAACTTTATTGCTTACGCCCTCTACTACTAAAGTAATGGAAAGTGATCTTCTATATAAAAATATGCGTAGTTAACACGAAAAGTGCTAACTACGCATCATTCGTTATTATTCCTTCATTCCTAATTCATCTTCTACAACCTGAACTACCTTGCTTACATATTTTTCGCAATCCTCTTCCGTCGGAGCTTCAACCATGACACGTACTAATGGTTCGGTCCCAGAAGGTCTCACAAGAACGCGACCATGTTCGCCCATCTCTTCCTCCACGACTTCAATTGCTTCCGTAATACGTTCGTTGGTGAACACGCGTTGTTTATCAATAACGCGAACATTCTTTAACACTTGCGGATACTTTTTCATTTCTGCAGCAAGTTCAGATAATGGCTTCTGCGTTTCTTTCAATACGTTTACTAACTGAAGTGCAGATAATAAGCCATCACCAGTCGTATTATAATCTAGGAAAATGATATGACCTGATTGCTCGCCTCCAAGGTTATATCCACCACGTATCATCTCTTCCATTACATAACGGTCTCCAACTGAGGTCTTATCACTCTTCATACCATGGGATTCTAACGCTTTATAAAAACCAATATTACTCATTACAGTAGAAACAACAGTGCTATGATTTAAGCGACCTTTTTCATTCAAGTGCTTTCCACATATAAACATAATTTGGTCCCCGTCAATGATATTCCCTTTCTCATCAACTGCAATCAATCGGTCCCCGTCTCCATCAAATGCAAGACCAATGTCCGCTCCTTTTTCCTTCACAAAAGATTGTAATGTTTCAGGGTGTGTAGAGCCAACACCATCATTAATATTCAAACCGTCTGGAGAAGAACCAATCGATGACAGTTCAGCTTCTAGATCAGCGAATAAGTGAGATGCGATAGATGACGTGGCACCATGAGCGCAATCCAATGCAATATGAAGACCATCAAAGTCATAATCAATACTCTGCTTCAGGTATTGTAAATATTTTTGACCACCTTCAAAGTAATCGTTAATTTGACCTACATCGCCACCAGTTGGACGTGGTAACTGATCTTCTTCTTGGTCCATTAATGCTTCAATTTCATTTTCTTGTTCATCATTTAGCTTGAAGCCGTCTGGCCCAAAAAACTTAATTCCGTTGTCCTCTACAGGATTATGGGATGCTGAAATCATAACTCCAGTGGCAGCACCAAGAGCTTTTGTTAAATAAGCAACTCCTGGGGTTGAGATAACTCCCAAACGCATCACTTCTGCGCCAATCGATAAAAGACCTGCAGTTAAAGCGTTCTCTAGAAGTTGACCAGAAATTCTTGGGTCACGACCAACTAAGATTTTTGGCTTAGACGTTTCTTTTGTTAGTACATACCCACCATAACGTCCAACTTTAAAAGCTAGTTCTGGTGTTAATTCTTGATTGGCTACTCCGCGAACTCCATCTGTTCCAAAATATTTTCCCATCTTCAATCGCTCCTTCATGCTTTCGAGATGCATATTGTATTACTCTATACGAACTTGAGCTTCTTTGTTACTAAGTTCCCATTTGACCTTTGCTGGTCCGTTAACTTCGATAGGCACACTAAACTCGCCTTCCACAAATTGTTCTACATTGATATACGCTTCGAACTGATCTTGATTTACATTTTCTAATTCCTTTGCGGTACCTATTAACGTGAGATCAATCGTTTGATCCTCTGGTTCAATAAATGTAATCGTTTGGTTTTCTTGTAAGTTTTGAACGTTCACTTTGCTATTTTCAAACGTTTTTGTTGTGGATTCTTCAATATCTACTTCAACTTGTACGGTACTTGGTTCAACTTTGTTCGCCTTATTTGGCACTGTCACATCCATATCCAACGTTTTGTCTGCTTTGATTGTAGACAAATCTATGGTCATGTTATCAATTGTTTTAATGGATTCCAATTGCTCACTTGATCCAAATACCCTCACTTTGTTTGGATTTGCCTTTATAGAATTTACACTGTATCCCTCAGGAAGTTCCCCTTCGGTCTGAATGCTTAACGGAACCTCTTTGTTAGGGGGGATAATTGGGGCACTGACTTTTACAGATGATGGTTCCACAAATACGTTCAATTCATTACCTTGTTGATCATAAACTTTTACAGGAGCATCCTTTTTCGAGATGCTCTCACTGGCTTCTGATACATCTACAATGGCTTTAACCAATGAAACTTTATCAATCTCCGATTTTGATCCTGTAATCTCTACTTTTTCTGGTTCAACAGTTGGGTCGCCAATCTCAAATCCATCCCCAATTTTATCTCGATTCATAAAGTCAATTTCAACATCAAATGCTTTTGATGAGCGTTCCTCTAGCGAAACTTCAACTTCCTCTGGTTCCACAAACACCGACAACTGATTAGATATTCCTCTATGTTCAATTGGCACTGTATGGGTACCAGGTTCAAGTTCTTGTAAATCAATAAACACATCAAAGTTTTTCTGAGTAATGGTTTTCGTAACTACAGTATTCGGTCCTTCTACTGTAACTGTGACGTTCTGTGGTACACCTTCTACAACATATTTTTCATCATTCATGTACACCTGGAGTGGGATATTATTCATCGTTGTTACTTCCTTATTTCCCTCTGGAAGAATGGAATTTGATTGAGAAGCTCCATCATCCAAATTCACTGAAGCATATAAAAGAATAGCTAGCAGCAATGAGATAATCCGAATAAACCAAGGACTCTTCAACCATTTATCCATCTTTCTTCCCCCTCCAATTCCATGTTTTGGAAGCAGAAGCATTCGATGTAGAGTCTAATTCTCGTTGTAGGATATCTCTTAATGCTTCCTGATCTAACTCTCTGTGGAGCTCACCATTTTTTGTACAAGAAATATTCCCTGTTTCCTCTGATACTACAATGGTTAACGCATCGGTAACTTCACTAATACCTAGTGCTGCTCTGTGCCTTGTCCCTAGCTCTTTAGAAATAAATGGACTCTCTGAAAGCGGGAGATAACAAGCTGCAGCTGTAATCTGATTCTCTGAAATAATGACTGCTCCATCATGTAATGGAGTATTGGGAATAAATATGTTTGTTAATAGTTCACTTGTTAGATGACCTTCAATCGAAATACCTGTTTCTACATAATCACTCATCCCTGTTTCCCTTTCAATCGTAATGAGCGCTCCAATTCTACGTTTGGCCATGTAGTTACAAGACTTCATAATGGCTTCTACTGATTTTTTGACAGAGTCATCTTCCCCGCTTGAATTACGTGCAAAAAAGCTACCTCTTCCAAGCTGTTCTAACGCTCGGCGTAATTCTGGCTGGAATAAGATAATAACCCCTAAGAAACCCCATGTAATGGCTTGTGACATTAACCACATTAACGTCTTCAGTTGTAAAAAGTAGCTTACAAGCCAAATGCCTAAGACTACAAAGATACCTTTCAACAGCTGAACGGCTTTAGTACCACGAATCAACATGATTAACTTATATAAAACAAACCAGACAAGGGCAACATCGATTATAATCCGTAAATATTTAAGAAAATCAAATCCCCCATCAAGCATGTCTACACTTCCTTTAACAATAATTCACATGTTAGCATTTGACCTTACCTATGTAATACAAACAGTATCTCCATTATATCATAATTCCCTATACAAAAAATAACACAAGCTTTTCATTTAAAAATATTAAGTTGTTGTAAATCATCAAAAATAATCCGGTCCTCATGGGAAAGACTATATGTGTATTTACCAATTCTCCCCTTTACTAATTAGGAAGTCTTATTTTGATTCTCTTTTAAAGGAACAAAAGCGCAAGCTCCCGTTTAGGCACGTATGGGCTGCTGCCTACACGACGTAGGTCGTTCGATGTTGCTGCGTGAAGCGGACCTACAGGCTGTAGGTCCGTTCGATGTTGCTGCACGATGCGGCGGTCTTAATCGAACATCTGTCATCCCAGAACTTCCCTGAATCCGCAGGAGATAAAAACAAAGTGATACATTAGCAACCATAAATTCCTTTAAAGTAAAGCAAGAAGCCACTATACATAGTGGCTTCTTGCTTTACTTCTCTTCATTCATGGAAAAAACATCTTTAACGGTTGTTTTCATCTTATACCAAATCCAATCAAACACCTGATTGACTTGACTCAACTCGCCAGTCACTTCCCCAGCTGAAGCTTTTAAGTTATCTCCATTAATGAGCACAACATCTCCATTTACTTTCCCATCAATCCTAAGGTTTCCATTCTTAACAACTAGATCTCCTTCGACAATTTTTCCCTCTGGGACAATCACCGTATTATCTTGTATAATGATATCTTTTTGCTTAGAAACACTTAGATGTTGATCTTGATTCCACATGGAAAACACACTACCAAACATAAGAATAAAAAAGATTGCAGCAGCTGTGATCATGGGGTGCGCTTTAAACCAGCGTTTATAGCTATATGATTTCTTTTCGCTAGGCAGGTTTTTCATAACATTCTCAGAAAACCCCTGTGGTGCTTGCACTTGATTTGTACTTTGAACCATAGCTATTGTTCTCTTTAGTTCATGAAAATGTCGCTGACATTCTTCACATTTATGCAAATGATTTCTTAATGTTTTCTCTTCGTCTTTTGTTAACTCGTCGTCTAAATATTTATGCATCAATGCAACTGCTTCAGTTGAGCATTTCATTTCCCATCACTCCTTTACACGTGACGAAGCTTTTTACGAAGTGCTTCTCTTCCTCGATGAATTCTTGTTTTTACAGTACCCACGGGGATATCCAGTATATCACTAATCTCCTGTAAAGAAAGTTCATCAATATATCGCAACACGATAACTGAGCGGTACTTCGCAGGAAGGGAAAGGATTTCTTTATGAATGTACTCTTGAAGTTCTAAACTTTCCACTTCTTCTTCGGGTAATGCTTGATCTGCAGAAATTTGTGAATACATCGTCAAGCCTTCCGTTCCTTTTACTTCCGCATCCAAAAAGTAATCTGGCTTCTTTTTTCGTATTCGGTCAATAGAAAGGTTAGTTGCAATTCGATATAGCCACGTTGAAAATTTCCTATTCTCATCAAATGAATGGATATTCGTATAGGCCCGAACAAAAGCTTCCTGTGCAATATCTTCTGCCTCATGAGCGTTCCCTAACATGCGGAAACAAATTTGGTAGACTTTGTTTTGATAAAATGTCACCAGTTCTTCAAAGGCAGATTGGTCCCCTTTTTTAACTTTTTTAATTTTCTCTTTTATAAATAAATCCATGTACTATACCTCCGCTATATTTGCGGTTATCCCCTATACGAATAACTGCTATAATAGGTTTCATAAAAACCAAAAAAAGTTGAGTTTTATTATACGTGTTCTATAGGAGTATTAATTCTTTTAAAAATAATGTTTAAAAGAAATGAATTCGGATATATAATACTGTAAATGGAACTGAAGAAGGGTACAAGGGGGATTTGTGTAATGTGTAAAGATTTGTTGGAAGAAATTGAATCCTGCCGAAAAAAACTGGTCCACTTATCAAATGGACGAGCATTGTCTTCTAGAGAAATAGTGGAAGTTAGTGCAGAATTAGATAATCTATTAAATCTTTATGAACAAAAGAGGACAAAATACAGGAAACAGCAACTTACGGTGTAATCATAAGCTGCTGTTTTTTTATGTTTTTCACACGAATAATTGTGATTAATAAAAGAGAACTTTACTTTAATTTCTCCCCGAACAACGAACCCATCAATCCAACAGCTACCGATGCAGTTCGATTCTTTTCATCCAAGATTGGATTGACTTCTACAAACTCCGCAGAGGTAATGATATCGGCTTCGGCTAACATCTCCATCGCTAAATGGCTTTCACGATAGCTCATTCCACCCATTACAGGCGTTCCCACCCCAGGGGCATCTTGAGGATCCAAACCATCTAAGTCTAAGCTTAAATGAATACCATCTGTTTTATGTGTTAAGTATTCAACCGACTCTTGAATAACTTGAGTCATCCCCAAACGATCGATTTCATGCATAGAATAAACTTTAATACCTTTTTCCTTAATGAGCTCTTTCTCTCCATCGTCTAATGAACGCGCACCGATAATCACAATATTTTCTGGCTTTATTTTTGGTTGATAGCCCTCAATATTTACTAAACGTTCATGACCGATTCCTAAACTAACAGCAAGTGGCATACCATGAATGTTACCAGAGGGAGATGTACCTCCAGTATTTAAGTCTCCATGGGCGTCATACCAAATCACACCTAGATTTTCGTAATGCTTTGCAATTCCTGCTAATGAGCCAATTGCAATACTGTGGTCTCCTCCAATTACAAGTGGAAATCTATTTCGTTGAATCACATCATCTACAGTCTTAGCTAAGTTTTCATTCCCCTCAGCTACTTCTTTCAAATTACGCAAATGTTCTTTTTGGTCTTCTCTCCGATCTGGACGAGGTATTTCTACATCTCCTAAATCCTCTATATCATACTGCAATTGCTCTAATCGTTCCACCACCCCAGCATAACGAATCGCACTTGGACCCATATCAACCCCTCTTCGGTTTTGTCCTAAGTCCATAGGTGCACCTACGATTGATAAGTTATTATTCATGATACCATCCTCCTTCAGTTCTTCCTTTAATTGTAGACAACTTTATGGCTATGACTCAACTGGACAAAATAGTGTATATATATACGCAAGATTTATTAATCGCTTACAAGAAATTTGCCTTATAGACACCCTTACATGGAGGATGACCCCCCTTTATATATATATATAAAGTAACTTCCTTATTTTAGGGGCATGCGTAAACATGCATAAAAGTCAGAATTTTTTCACTAGATATATTCACTAATAATGGGATAAGAACAAACACCTCATAGATCTATTTCAAATAGGTGTTGTTGTGTATGGTAACCTTTCTTTATATTATAGATGCTTCATTAATTTGCTGGGCGCTGAAGCTGGACATCGCCTCTAAACTTATTAAGTTATACACAAGCCAACATATTTATCATTTACTAGACAATAAAAAAAGAACCTTGATTCTAAATTAGAATCAAGGTTCTTTATGTGTGATGGAGCCTAGCGGGATCGAACCGCTGACCTCCTGCGTGCAAAGCAGGCGCTCTCCCATCTGAGCTAAGGCCCCCTTATAGAGAAAATGGAGCGGAAGACGGGATTCGAACCCGCGACCCCCACCTTGGCAAGGTGGTGTTCTACCACTGAACTACTTCCGCATTATATATTATGTATTATGTGAAGATAAAGAAAAACACATTTACATCGCAGGCAATTACACGAGTGAATGTGAAAAAATGGTGAGCCATGGAGGATTCGAACCTCCGACCCTCTGATTAAAAGTCAGATGCTCTACCAACTGAGCTAATGGCTCGGTATTATATTCAATAAGCGCATCTTTGACTTTTTGTTTCACATAAGTTTAACAGACACGAATATGTAATTCTTATTAATGAAAGTTGGCTGGGCCAGCTGGATTCGAACCAGCGCATCACGGTACCAAAAACCGATGCCTTACCGCTTGGCTATGGCCCAATATGGTGGAGGGGGCAGGACTCGAACCTGCGAACCCAGAGGGAGCGGATTTACAGTCCGCCGCGTTTGGCCAACTTCGCTACCCCTCCATTAAGACGACATTTATTATTTTATCTTAAAATGTCCTATTTATGCAAGGAAAAATTACGATGGTGCCGACCGAGGGACTCGAACCCCCAACCTACTGATTACAAGTCAGTTGCTCTGCCAGTTGAGCCAGGTCGGCGTAAAAATGGTGGAGGATACTGGGCTCGAACCAGTGACCCCTTGCTTGTAAGGCAAGTGCTCTCCCAACTGAGCTAATCCTCCATATGAAAGTGGTGACCCGTACGGGATTCGAACCCGTGTTACTGCCGTGAAAGGGCAGTGTCTTAACCACTTGACCAACGGGCCAATTACGTTCTTCTGAAAGCTTCCAGCCGGACTTGAACCGGCGACCTCTTCCTTACCATGGAAGCGCTCTACCTAGCTGAGCTATGGAAGCATAATGGCTCCAACGGCAGGATTCGAACCTGCGACCGATCGGTTAACAGCCGATAGCTCTACCACTGAGCTACGTTGGAATATGGAAAAGTGTCTTATGAACTTTAGTAAGAAATATACGAAAGCATGGCGGCGTCCTACTCTTGCGGGGGTGAAACCCCGACTACCATCGGCGCTGAAGAGCTTAACTTCTGTGTTCGGCATGGGAACAGGTGTGACCTCTTCGCCAAAACCGCCATACTTTGTATTTTCTTGAAGGTAGTACCTTCAAAACTAGATAAGAATGAGACATCGAATGGTTGGTGCGTCTTTTCGGGCGGGCTAGAGCTAAATCGGAATCCAGCTCCGGCTCCTAGTCCCTAGCGTCATAAGTCATATCCTCTCCAGAGGCTTAACGCCTCTTGCGATGATCTGTCTTATGCGTACGGGACTAAGCAGTCGCCTGCGCTTTTGTTTTTAGTTAAGTCCTCGATCTATTAGTATCCGTCAGCTGCACGTGTCACCACGCTTCCACCTCGGACCTATCAACCTTGTCGTCTACAAGGGATCTTACTCATTTAAAATGATGGGAAATCTCATCTT